>DATHGO010000271.1:0-11219 GCA_035317585.1 Gemmatimonadaceae bacterium
CGCCGAATCGAGAAGCTTGTAACGTCGCGCGAGCTCCGCCCGGTACCACTCCGCGCCGAGCAATGGCAGGGTGACGATAGTGACATCCTTCCGCGTCCCTTCAACCTGCTGGAGATACCACAGCGGATAGGTGTCGTTGTCTCCCAACGCGAGGAGGATGCCCGACGGCGGCACCTTTTCGAGCATGTCGGCCTCGATGAGGCGCGCACGCGTCTCGACCTCGTCGGTTCTGCGATCGACCGCCGTCCAATTGAGAACCCCGGGCGCAAACGGCAACACCATCGCCACGAGATTGAGGGGTGCCTTTAGACGGCGTGAAAGATGAATCGCCCCGAATCCCGCCCAGAGGCCCCAGCAGATGAACGCCCAGAAGAAGAAGTAGTCTCGTTCTCGGGCTTCGTGCGCAGCATTCGCCGGGAGAATCCCCGCCCCGAACGATGGTCCCGCTTTGAGGTTGAGGTAAATCACGACACCAAGCGAGGAGACCAGAAAGAGCAACGCCATGGCGCGCCAGCTGCGCCGGTCGGCACTGCGATGCCCGAAAAAGCCGTAGAGACCAACGAGGGCATAAAGGATCGTGACGCTGGTTCTCCACAGGTTCGGCGGCGCATTGGAAGCGAGTCCTTTCGCAAACTGCCAGTCGGCATATTCGAAGACGTTCCCGAGCTGCAGGTAAAACGGGGCCTGGCGCGGCCAGAGGTGGGGCACGTCGTACTGCCGGCGAAGGATTACATCCACGAGCGAGCCCAACGTCGATGGATTGCCCTGGTTGATGGCAGGATCGTGTCGCGCCCGAATCAGAAGGAACAAGACGCACGTCATCCCGAGAACCGTTACGACGACTGCGGCACGCAGGAGCTTCGCGAAGGAGTGCGCTTCCCGCCGGCCATCGGCGTAGCGCCGACCCACGGGAACCGCGAAATACCCGTCGTCCGTGGTGAAGACGAGCAGGATCGCGCTGGGGACCACGAGCAAGGCCATCAGATGCAGTGACCACCCCAATCCGGACAGATAGGCGGCGAGGAGTGCCCACCGCGCATCACAGTCTTCTCCGGCGCGATCCGCGGCCCAAAGAGTCATGCAGCCGAAGAGAAGGGCGACTGCGTATACCTCCGTCTCGGTCGCGCTCAGCCATACGGTCGACATGAGTCCGGCGGTGAGGCCGGCCGCTGTCGCGGCGAAGCCGTCACCGGTCCACTTGGCGAACATGCTTGTAAGAATGCCGCATCCAAAGGCGGTACAGACGGCGGAGAGGAGATTGATCGAGCGCGCAAACCCGAACACCGAAGCGAACAGCATGCTCCAGATTTTGCCGATCAGGATGTAAAGGGGAGTGCCCGGTGGGTGCGGAATGCCGAATGAATGGATGGCCGCTAGAAACTCGCCCGAATCCCAAAGCGTGACGCCTGGGGCGAGGGTGAGCATGTAGACGAACAGTAGGATTACGGCGGTCGTCCAACCCGGCGAAGGAAATCGTCTTATCGGGAGCGCCTCGGTGAAGAGTAACGACCTAGAAATTAATTCAGCGGCTCGTGAGTTGCCCGTCCATCGGGCGGTTGACATCTGCGATTCAATCGTTTCCGACGCCCGTCAGGAGGCCTTACGTACGCAATCACTCACGCCTCAGCAGCGCTGGTCCTCAAGAGGAAGTATTCCAGAGTCGGGCTATGGCCACTTCTCATATCGGTGCAGCTCGTCGAGCTGCTTTGGGTCGTTTTCACCTACCTCGGCATCGAGCATGCGCGCGTCACTCCCGACGCCATCCATCTGGACTTCCTCCCCTACTCTCACTCGGTATTCACGGGCGCTCTGCTCGCCGCGATCGCGTTGCTGATGGGAAAGACCGTGCATCGCTCGAACGTGGGCATCGCCATCGCGTTGGGAATCTTCTCGCACATCGTCCTCGACATCATCCACCACGAGCCCAACATCACCCTTCTCCCCATGGCATGGGGACCCCGGCTCGGATTGAATCTTCAGGGATATCCCCTGCTCGATTTCATCGTAGAGCTGGGGTTCTGTATCGGCTGCTGGAAGATCTTCGGCGGCTCGAGAGGACTCCTCATCGGCATCGTCATCTTCAACCTGATCGACATTCCCCTGATGTTTCCGCGACCGGGCTCGCTGACTCCGATCATCGAGCACCCCGCGGTTTTGCCAACGTTGATCCTCGTTCAGATCGTGTCTACCTGGCTGCTCGTTTGGTGGCTCGGACGGCGCACCATCTATCTCGAAGATACATCTCCGGGAACGCGGTCCCGATCACTCCGCGAGGAGCTCTGACGCCTCGGGAGTCAGAGCCCACGCGGCGTCGAGCGCAAGTCGGTTTGGGCGGACTCGATGAACCCGAAAAATTCGCGCGCCGGCAAAAAACGCGACGACGTTGACTCCAACCGTGGTCATGTCGCGGTCGTCGTTCGAAATCAATTCCGGAGCGAGCGTGGTTCCTCCCGCTGAGGTTCCTACCCCGCCGGTGTAGCGAATGAGCTCGGCGATCACGCGCTTGCGTGACGCGCCGACGAACACGGGATACCCGAGCGCCACGATTCGCGGCAGCTCGACGAGTACGGCGAGAGAATGGCCTGTCCGTTTCGAGAATCCGATCCCGGGGTCCAGCGCGATACGCCCGGGGTGAATCCCGCCCCGCTGCGCGGTCTGAACGCTCTCCTCGAGCTCGGCAACAATCTCCCCAACCGGGTCGTTTCCATAAACGGCGTTATCGTAGCTCGCCATGTCGGCCACGGTTCCACGGGAATGCATCAACACGACGCTGCAACCCGCTTCCGCACAGACCCGCGGCATCTCGGTATCGAGCGACATCCCGGACACGTCGTTGACGATCGAGGCACCTTCTGCCAGCGCAGCCTGCGCAACCTCCGCTTTGACGGTGTCGATCGAGATCGAAATGTCGCTCCAGCGCGAGCGTATCCCGCGAATCACGGGAAGCACACGCTTCAGCTCTTCGCGCGCCGAGACGGGCTTCGCTCCGGGGCGCGTCGATTCTCCGCCGACGTCGATCGCGTCGGCGCCCTCGGAGATCATTCGACCTGCCTGCGCGATCGCCTCCTCAGTGGAAAAAAAGTTACCCCCGTCGCTGAAGCTGTCGGGGGTAACGTTCAGAATTCCGAAGACAGTTGGCCGCTGTGACTTCGACGGCCAGGCGAAGGTCACGCCGGGGCTACCTCCGGTCCTCCGAAGAGCGGCGGCTTCGACGTCTTGGGATGCATGACCGGAGTCGCGAGCGCTGGCGCCGAAGGCGGCGGACTCACTGGACGTGGCGGCAAGGTCTCGCCGCGCGAGAGCGCAGCAACATCGTCACCGGTGAGAGTTTCACGGTCGAGTAACGCCGCCGCGACGCGGTGAAGAAGATCCATGTTTTCCTGAAGCACCACCGTTGCGCGCGCGTATGCCTCTTTGATTACGCGCGTTACCTCGGAATCGACGAGCTGTGCGGTCCGCTCGGAAACCTCCCGACGCGTCTGGATCTCACGGCCGAGGAAGAGCTCCTGCTCGTTGTCGCCGACGAGAATGGGACCGATCTCGTCGGATAGTCCCCACTGCGAGACGTAGCGACGCGCCAGACCCGTCGCCTGCTGGATGTCGCTCGCGGCGCCGGTCGTCACGCGATCGCGACCAAACACCAGCTCTTCGGCCACACGACCACCATACGCCTTGACGAGATTCGCCTCGAGCTGCTCTCTCGTTACCGACACGCGGTCGTCTTCCGGCAGTGTCCACGCCACGCCGAGCGTGCGTCCGCGCGGAACGATCGTGACTTTGTGGAGCGGATCGTTGCCCTTCACCTTGACCGCGCAGATGGCGTGGCCACCCTCATGGTAGGCGGTGAGCTTCCGCTCCTCGTCCTTCATGACCATCGACTTCCGCTCGGCGCCCATCATCACTTTGTCTTTCGCGTCCTCGAGGTCGGCCATGTAGACCTTCTCGTGGTTCCGCCGGGCCGCGAGCAAAGCTCCTTCGTTCACCAGGTTCGCGAGGTCCGCTCCCGCCATTCCCGGAGTTCCGCGGGCCAGCGTTGTGACATCCACATCTTCCGCCATCGGCTTGTTGCGGATGTGCACACGAAGAATTCCCTCACGCCCGCGCAGATCCGGCAGATCGACCACGATCTGTCGATCGAAGCGGCCGGGCCGCATGAGCGCGGGATCGAGAACGTCAGGCCTGTTGGTCGCTGCGATCAGGATCACGCCTTCGTTCGACTCGAAGCCATCCATTTCGACCAGCAGCTGATTGAGTGTCTGCTCTCTCTCGTCGTGGCCACCGCCCAGCCCGGCGCCGCGATGCCGGCCGACGGCGTCGATCTCGTCGATGAAGATGATGCACGGAGCGTGGGCTTTGCCCTGCTCGAACAGATCACGCACGCGACTGGCGCCGACGCCGACGAACATCTCGACGAAATCGGAGCCCGACATCGAGAAGAAGGGACGACCGGCTTCACCCGCGACGGCGCGAGCGAGCAGCGTTTTACCGGTTCCCGGTGGACCGACCAGTAGCGCACCCTTCGGCAGACGCCCGCCGAGCTTGGTGAACTTCTGCGGGTCCTTCAGGAACTCGATGATCTCCTGGAGCTCGACCTTCGCTTCGTCAGCGCCGGCGACGTCATCAAACGTCACCTTGGGCGTGTCGCCGGTGAGCAGCTTCGCCTTGGACTTTCCGAAACTGAACGCCTTTGCTCCGCCGGCCTGCATCGAACGGAACAGGAAGAACCAGATTCCGAAGATGAGGAGGTACGGGAAAAGGCTGATCAGGATCGTCGTGAACGACGGACGAGCATCTTCGGCCTGAATCTGCACGCCGTGGTCCCGGAGTCGCGCGACTTCGTCGCTCGAGTTCTCGGTTGGCAGCAGCGATCTGAACTTCTGCACCAGCCGTCCCTTGACCGGAATTTTCTCCTTGAACTCACCCGTCAACAGCCGGCCAGCCTGAATGGTGACCTTGTCGACGTTGTTCTTCTGGAGCTGCTGGTCGTACTGCGAATAGGAGATTTCAGGCGCCGCGTCAGCTCCCTTCCCCGAGAACTGGATGATCGCGACCGGCACCAATATGACGAAAACCCAGAACGAGAGCTGCTTCGAGACTTTGCTCCAGTTCGTCGGCTTCTTGGGATTCTTATTAGGCATTTGTATAGGCATTACTGCAAGCTCGCTATGTACGGCAAATGGCGGAAGTTCTCCGCGTGATCCAACCCATAACCAACCAGAAATTCATTCGGCGCATCGAAACCAATGAACTTCGCTTCGTACTTCAGTCCTTCTGCAATCCGCTTGTGGAGAAGCGCGCAGATCTCCAGTGATCTCGGCTTCCTCCCCTTAAGTATAGACATCAGACGATTCAATGTGCGCCCGGAATCGATGATGTCTTCGACTAAAAGGATGTCTTTACCTTCGAGCTCCGTTTCCGGATCGTAAACAAGATTGACCGTACCGCTCGAGACCATCCCATCTCCGTAACTTGCCGCAACGAGAAAATCTACCTGAAGCGGACGAGTGATCTGCCGAACGAGGTCACTCAGGAAAATGAAGCTTCCCTTGAGCAAGCCCAGCACCAGAAGATCCCCGTCCGGATAAGCGGCCGTGATCTCTCTGCCGAGCTCGGTGACTCGCTTCGCGATCGCGGTCTCGTCGAACGCGATCCGCTTGACGACTCTTCCGGAGAGGCGGGGATCCAATTTGGCCTCGAGCGGTTTGACTGTGCTGCTCATGCCCGGGCCTCCGTTCGATCAACCCGCCCGCCATCGGGCGCCCGCCATCGGCGCAGCAACATATGATCGCGCCGCATGACGATCTCGACCCCTCCGGACAACTGAATTGCCCCTCCGGTTGCACCCTTAATAGTAAACTCCGCGGCGCGCTGGGTTCCGCGGCGGTCCATCACCACGCTCGCGCGCGCAGCCAGGGCGGGCCACAGAACCCTGAGGGAGTCAGCGTCGTAGCCCTCGAGGCTGGAACGGCTGATGCGGAGCGCACCATCCAGTTCCGCTTCAGCGCTGACGCTGCCGGCAAGATCCTCGAGCGAGCGCCGCCAGTCGGCGGATTTCCGGGCCAGCGACAGGAGCTCGTCCGGAAAACCGGGATGCTGCCTGACAATCGACGGTAGAATGTCGAGTCGGATGCGGTTGCGGAGGTGCTTGCGGTCGCAGTTCGATGGGTCCTGCACGAAAGCCACGTGGTACTGCTGAGCGTAGTTCGCCAGCGTCGCGCGGTTGATGTTGAGAAAGGGACGGATGATCTCGGATTCCGCATACAGGCCGGCGAGTCCGCGGGGACCAGCGTCGCGAAGAATCCGCATGAAGACTGTCTCGACCTGGTCGTCGAGGTTGTGCGCGGTTACAACTCTTGCTTTCTGCTTGGAGGCGACCTGCTCGAGGAAGCGCCAACGGCCGCGACGCCATTCTTCCTCGCGGGTGCCGATGGTCGATGCGCGGCCCGTGACGCAAGAGAATCCGTGCCGGAATGCCTGTCGCGCAACGAGCGCCGCGGCGCGTCCCGCTGCTTTGCCAGTACCGTGATCAAAAGTTGCGACCGTGATTTCCCTGCGCGCTCGCGCGGGGAGCCGGGACGCGGCGGTGAGCAGCGCCATCGAATCGAGGCCGCCCGAGACAGCAAGGAGAGCTGGCCCGGTGCTTCCCAGTGCCGCCTCAACCGCGCTATCCACTTCGAATGCTTCAACCCCGGCGTAAGCCATGATACTTTTAATCTACCTATTCACGGGGGAGTTTCGCTTGGAGACGCACGGCCCGCTGGGCACGTTGTGGGTGTCACTCGGCCTCATCGCTTTCTACATGGCGCTGATCTGGCTGAACACGCTGCTCGGCATCTTTCTCACTCCGTTGATCGCCGGCGTTCCGGTGACGTGGTTGCTCGACTGGCTGAAGCGAAGAAAAGGGCAACTGGAAGAGCCCTCCGAGACTGAGCGCTACCAGGGATAGAGCGCCTGGTAGTAGGCGCGATTGCGAAGGATAGTCCGCACGTAGTCGCGCGTCTCAACGAAGGGAATCCGCTCCGTGAATACCTCTGGATCGGCCGCTCCCGCCTTGCTCGACCATTTCTCGACACGCGACTCGCCGGCGTTATAGGCGGCGAGGACCTTCACAACTTCCGGATACCTGTGCGCAAGACCGCTCAGGTGAGCCGTCCCAAGCTTGATGTTGGTAGCGGGCTGATAAAGGAGATCCGGATTCCACGGACCGATCCCTTTAGTGTCCGCCACCGATTTTCCGACTGCCGGCATTAGCTGCATGAGCCCCCTCGCACCGGCGGGGGAAGTGGCGAGCGGATTGAAGTTGGATTCCTGCCGGATCAGCGCCGCGACGAGAACCGGATCGAGCCCGTTCTCCTTGCTGCTGGAGATCAGGGTCTCGCGCTCCAGCACCGGGAAATAGAGCCGGTAATTCTCCGGACTGTGGCCAATTTCCTCGATGGCTCGGCGACCGAGCGCAATCGAGCGGGATGCCTGATCGGTCCCGGCCAGGGCATGCGCCGTGGCAATCATGCGCGCGGGATTTCCCAGGGCATCGCGGAACAGCCGGTCATTTTCGAATCCCGCTTCCACATCCATTCCGACATCCCTGAGTCCGGCGACGCGGTTCAATGCCGAATCAATCGCCGGAACCCTGGCGAAATTGGCTGGCGAGCGGTCGGGTGCGACCAGCGTCGTGTCGAGGCGTTTCGCCGCCACCACCGCGTAGTAGCTGAGCGGATCTTTGGCGATTATCGAGCGCCATCTCGCTTTGCTGCGCGTCTTGTCGCCGAGTGCGGCGAAAGAGCGTCCGGCCCAATAGGCCGCAGCCAGCGCTTCGGTGCTGTTGGGGTCGCGGGCGATGAGTGAGTCGAATTCCGCGGCGGCCGCTTTCCTGTCGCCTTGTATGTAGGCAATTATTCCCGCGCGAAAGCGGGCGCTGGTGGCGTGCCGGCCGGCCGGAAAGCGCCTGAGCAGCGCCGTGAGAGTCTGCCGTGCATCCTGGTCGCGATTGTCGTCGGTGGCGAGGTCGGCGAGAAGAAGAAGCGCCGAGGCCGAGCTCGTGTCCTTTGGATAAGCGGTAGTGATTGCGCGCAGCGTGGACCGGCCGACCTCCGTGTTACCCAACGCGATCTGCGCTCTGGCGCGTTGGTACTGCGCGGCGGCAGCAAGGTTCTGCGGAGCTCGTACTTTCGCGAACTGGTTCGCTGCATCAGCGTACCGCCTCAGGCGGAACAGCACCGAGCCATATCCGACATTGTCCGGGAAGTCGCCCAGGCCGGCGCCGAGCGCCTTCGCATATGCCGTAGCGGCGCGATCCGGCAGCCCCGACTTGTTGGCCGCGCGCGCGATGACGAGCTCCTCCGATGGCGTCGTGGTCGTAAATACCTTGTCGAAGAGATCGATTGCGTCGCGCGTATCCGCCGAGTTGTTGGAGCCGGCGATGAACATCAACAGCTGGCCGCGCGCCGCCGTTCGTGACGCGTCGTCCGCCGGCGGATTGATGCGAAGCCTCAGAGCATCGAGCCGCGCGCCCAAGGCGTTGTAAGCGCGTATAGCGCCGGCGAAATCGCGCGTCCGCTCGCGGGCGATTGCATCGGTCCAGCGGATGCGATCACGGGCCACGTCGGTTCGAAGCTTCGCGTAATACGCTGCCCTCGCCGAGCTATCGCCGGTGACACCGGCAGCCCTCAGGTACAACCAATCCGAAAGTTGCGGGAGCTTCTGCGCGGCTTGCTCGTACGCGGAGCGGGCGGCATCGAGGCTGTCGGCGCGATCCAGCTCCCTGGCGCGCAGCACGAGTGCCCGATCGTCCGCGGAAAGCACGTGCTGCGTTGTGTCACCCGCCACGACGGCGGCTGAGTCTTTATGGCTCGGCTGTGGATTTTGACAGGCGCTCGACGAGAGGACGAGCGCGACGAGCGGGAGCAAGAGTGGAGCTATCGCCAACGTGTATGATCTCCATCGAGGAGTTTATTCGCTTCCTCTGGTCCCCAGCTCCCCGCTGGATACGTTGGAAGCGTGGTCGCGGGATGATTGTCCCAGTACTCGAGTATCGGGTCGATGATGGTCCACGCCATCTCGACTTCGTCGCTGCGCGTGAACAGAGTGGGATCGCCGATCATGCAATCGAGCAGCAGCGTCTCATACGCCGGGTGCGCGTCGTTTCCGAAGGCCTCGGCGTAAGTGAAGTCCATATCGACAGGCGTGATCTCGAGGCCGGGGGTGAGCTCGTGCATCGCGCCTGGAGTTTTCACCTGGAAGCGCAGCGAAATTCCCTCGTCAGGCTGCACGCGGAGTGTGAGGACGCTGGGAGACATCTCCTCGACGGCTTTCTGGCCGAACAGCAGTAGCGGCGGCGAGCGGAACTGGATGGCGATCTCGGAGATCCGGCGCGCCATTCTCTTGCCGGACCGCAGATAGAACGGAACTCCCTTCCACCGCCAGTTGTCGATCGAGATCCGCATGGCGGCGAAAGTCGGCGTCAGCGAATTCGGCGACACATCGGACTCGCTTTTATATCCGGGGACCGTTTTGCCGTCGATCACGCCCGCGTCGTACTGCGCGCGCACCACTGGCGGCTCGCAATCGCCCTGAACCAGGGGACGCACCGAATGGAGAACCTTCACCTTCTCGTCACGAACGGCGTCCGCGGTGAACGAGCTGGGCGGCTCCATTGCCGCAAGCGTGAGTAGCTGCAGCAGGTGGTTCTGGAACATGTCGCGCAGCACGCCCGCTTCCTCGTAGTACTTGCCGCGTCCCTCGACTCCAACCGCCTCGGCCGCCGTGATCTGCACGTGCGAGATGTAGTGCCGGTTCCATAACGGCTCGAAGATCGAGTTCGCGAACCGGAAAACGAGGATGTTCTGGACGCTTTCCTTTCCGAGGTAGTGATCGATGCGGTAGATCTGGTGCTCGCCGAACTCGTCGAGCACGAGTCGATTGAGCGCCTTGGCCGATTCGAAGCTGCGACCGAACGGCTTCTCGATCACGACGCGGACCCACGGCCGCTCATCGTACGAGTGCGTGCGCCAGGCGAGTCGGCTGGTGCACAGGTGCTTGAGAGTCGTCTCGAAAACGCTCGGCGGAATCGCCAGATAGAACAGTCTGTTTCGCTCCCCCACTGGGGAACGCGCCTCGATCTCCGTGAGCCGCTTCTCGATGTTTACATAGGCGTCGTCTTTCGAGAAATCTCCGCCTGCGTAAAACGTTCGCTCGCAGAGCCACTGCCAGACGTCGTCGTGGACCTTGTGGATCTCGTCGGAGTGGGTCATCGCTTCCCGCATAATCGCGCGATAACCCTCGTCGGTGTTCTGATCGCGCGCCACGCCCAGCAGGGCGAAGTTGTCGGGCAGAAGCTTCTGCTCGGCCAGGTAATAGATGGCTGGAATGAGCTTGCGCTTGGTGAGGTCGCCCGCGCCACCGAAGATCACCATTGTGCACGGGTCAGCCTTGTCGCGGTTTCCGCGTTTTCGCGGCGCGCGCACCAACGGAACGGCAACAGGAGTTCTCACGACTTCTTTACCGCGTGACCACCGAATTCGTTGCGCAGCGCGGCGATCACCTTCGCGGAGAACGAATCCGCCTGCCGCGACCGGAGCCGCGTCAGCAATGAGAGGGTGATGACGGGTGCGGGGACGTTCAGATCGATGGCTTCCTGCACCGTCCATCGTCCCTCGCCCGAATCATCGACGTACCCGCGCAGATCTTTCAGATCGATGTCCTTCTCGAACGCCAACTCGGCGAGCTCGTTGAGCCACGACCGCACGACACTCCCGTGGTTCCAGACTGCCGCGATCTTGTGCAGGTCCAGCTTGAAGTCCTTCGACGCGTGCAGAATCTCGTAGCCTTCCGCGTAGGCTTGCAGCATTCCGTATTCGATGCCGTTGTGAATCATCTTGACGTAGTGGCCCGCGCCGGGCGGTCCCATGTGCGCGTACCCGTCGGGTGGAGCAAGAGTCTTGAAGATCGGCTCGCACAGCTTGAACGCCTCCGGCGATGCACCGATCATCAGGCAATAACCGTTCGCGAGGCCCCATATGCCTCCACTCGTTCCCGAATCGACAAAGTGAATTCCCTTCGTCTGAAGATCGGCAGCCCTTCGCATCGAGTCGTGGAAGTTGGAGTTGCCCCCGTCGATGATCACATCGCCCTTCGACATTCCTGGGAGAATCGAGGCGATCGTCTCGTCGACCGGCTTCCCCGCGGGGACCATGATCCACGCGATGCGCGGGCCCTTGAGC
>DATHGO010000272.1:0-3531 GCA_035317585.1 Gemmatimonadaceae bacterium
TGTGGAACAACACGTTGCCCGCTCGCGTCGTTGTGACGAACAGATCTTCCCAACCATCGTTGTCGTAATCGGCGAAGGTGGCCCCGACCGAGACGCGGCCGTCGAGCGCGACACCTGCCTTGGCTGTGACATCCTCGAATGTGCCGTCCCCGCGATTGCGATAGAGAGCGGTCTGACCGTGCTGGTTCAGAAAGTAGATGTCGTCGCGGCCATCGTTGTCGTAGTCGCCGACAGCAAGGCCCGCCCCGTGATCGTAAAGATTGATGCGGAATCGCTGCTCGCCCTGTTCGTTCGGCAGGTTGCTCATCCGGAACGCGATGCCCGCTTGCTGAGCGCGCTCCTGGAAACCTTCTCCCTGGGATGCGCCCCTCTTGTTCCCGTGCAGGAGTAAATCGGCGGCGATCAACACGGCCACGACGAACACCACCGCGAGCGCCGGCGCGACCGCGCGCGATTTTGTTTCGTCAGACATATGCGGGATACTCCGGAGAAGAAAAGGTCGCGCTCAGTCGAAAGGTATTCTCAAGGGGTCGAGGGAGACCAGACGGCTGGCCTCCGGAGTCTAGTCTCGACGCCGGCCTTGGGAAGCCTTCGCCGCCATCGATCTCTTCGGCGTCTTCGGTGTCGTCGATGCGCTTGATCCTTTCGATTTCTTCGACGCCTGCGATTTCCTCGATGCTTTCAACGCGATCGATCTCTTCGATGTCGTCGATCTCCTCCGTCCCTTGAATCCGTTCGATCCCTTTGGTCCGGCGCCATTCTCGGACCGAGGCTCAGATGCGTACCCTTGCGTCGCAAGCCTGTGCCCCGACATCTCGTAGCCAAGAACCGGCATGTCTCCGACTCCGGTCGCATCGATCCAGTTGTTATAGAACTGAAAGAGCGAGCAGACGGTTATCGCGTCGTAGAGCGCCTCATCGGACCAACCAGCCTTGCGCGCCACATCCACGTCTTCCTGCCCAATGGACGTGGAGTCGCGAACCATTTTTCTGATGAAGGCGTAAAGCGTTCGATCCTTGTCGGAGATCGGCGCGTTGTCGAGATCGTTCAGGACACTCTGCACCAGAGCGCGATCCCCGTGCAGCTCCGCCGCGACCGCGGCGTGTGAGCCAATTCAGAAGAGGCACTGGTTGAGCTTCGACGTGAACGCCGCGATCAGCTCGCGCTGCCAGGGCGGGAGCGGCGAAGGGCCGCGCATCACGCCCTGCGTGAACACCGACAGGTGCTGGGTTCGCTCGGGCTTGAAGGCAAACAGGTGCAGGATCTGGGGAATCGGAATCCCCGCTCCTCGCATCTGCCTGAACATCGTCGCATGCGGCTCAGCCGCGTCGTAGTTCTCCACAACTGACAAATACATCGGCTTCATATGATCGCGGTTCTCCTTGGCGGCATTCTATGCCTCGCGCTCATGGCCCGCAACAGACTGAGCTACAACTGCGAGGGGAGCTAGGTAGGAGGTGGGAGGTGCTTGGTACGAGGTAGGAGGTAACGCGCATTACATCGCGCTTCTACCCCGTACCTCGTGCCTAGCACCTCGCACCCCCCACCTAGCTCTTCTCGCAGTTGCAGTTAATCGCCCGCCTAGCTCTTCTCGCAGTTGCAGTTAACTCCCTGGTTATCACCCCGAGGCCCTCGAGGCACAGTCGCACAAGGATTCTTATCTTGACATTTCCTTCACCAGACAGCATTAATGGCCACGCGTTTCGATCCAAGGCAGGTCGGACCGCCGATTCCGGCAACCCGGATGCATCGGCGATCTTCGCGCGCCCCGAATCACGACGCAAAAAAATGAGCGCGGTCAAAGTCCCATTCACCACCCGTGGAGGACCTCCGTATGGCAGCTGTTCGTCGTCTCACTCTCGCACTAGTGGTCGGCCTTTTAGTGTCGACTCGACTGGGTGCTCAAACCCCAGTCCCCCCCACAGGAACCGTCACAGGAAGAGTCCTTGACGCCGGGACACAGCAACCCGTCGCCGATGTCAGCGTTTTCGTCGAGGGCACCCGACGCGGCGCTGTCACCGCGGCCGACGGTAGCTTCACCATTGGCGGCGTACCGTCCGGCTCGCAGACGGTACGAGCCCGTCGCATCGGGTTCGGCGCGCCCATTCAGGTAGTCGTCGTACCCAACGGCGGATCGGTCAGCGTGCTCTTCGCGCTCGACCGCAGGGCAGCAGTCCTCGAAGAGGTCGTCACGACGGGTTACGGCACGCAGCGTCGACTCGCGATCACCGGATCGGTTGCAACGATCGATGCGGACCAGGCCAAAGTTGCGGTACCCACGAACGTCACCAACCTCATCGAGGGCCGCGCCACCGGCGTCCAGGTCACCCAGAACAGTGGTGAGCCCGGTGCGGGCGCGCACATTCTCATTCGCGGCGGCACTTCGATCAGCGCCAGCAACGAACCGCTCTACGTCATCGATGGCGTCGCGGTCACCGGGAATCAAAGCGAGCCGGGCGGGTTCGGCATCGGCGGCGATCCACCGCTTCCGCGCAACCCGATGAACATGATCAATCCGTCGGACATTCAGTCGGTCACGATCCTGAAAGATGCGGCGGCCACCGCGATTTACGGCGCCCGCGCTGCCAACGGCGTGATTCTGATCGAGACCAAGAAGGGCACCGGCGGCGGACCGACCGTTGAATACGAGATCGCGGCGGGCTCGGCTTCGGGACCAAAACGTCTGGACGTCCTGAACGGCGACCAATACCGGGCCTTCATTCAGTCGCAAGTAACCGCCGGCGTCCTTCCGGGGACCGCACTGACGGGAGAGGGAACGGCGAATACGAACTGGGAGGACGCGCTCATGCGTCACTCCGCGACGGTGAACCACAACCTTTCCTTCTCCGGCGGCTCCGCGAATACGACATACCGCGCGTCGCTCAACTACTTCGATCAGCAAGGCATCGTCATTGCCAACGGCCTCCGGCGCTACCAGGCCCGGGTCAACGGCAACCACCAGGCAATGGATGGCAAGCTTCGTCTGGCGCTCAACCTGACCGGCTCGCACGTCATCAACGATTACCTCGCGTTCAACGAGAACAGCGGATTCGAAGGCGGCGTGTTCGTCAACATGGTGAACTTCAATCCTACGCACCCGATCACAGTCACGGATGCGACTGGAAACACGTCCTATTTTGAAATCGCGCCGGGCGCACAATCGGTGCGTAACCCAGTCGCGATCGCCAACCAGGTGCTCGACAAAGGCGTGTCGGACCGAACTCTCGGCAATGTTTCCGCCGACTATGACATCTTCTCGAGTCTCACCGCACGCGTCAACATCGGGGTCGACCGCACGGGAGGCGAACGGAACTTCTACCTTCCGCGAATCAGCTCGATCGGCGCGGCGTTCAATGGACTCGCACAGCGGGCCAGTCAGGACGATCAAACCAAGACCCTTCAGACGCTTCTCACCTTTCATCCGACGTTCTCGAGCGCCTCGCGCGATTTTGAAATCGTCGGCGGATACGAGTTCGGCCAGAACACGATCAACGGATTCGGAGTGCAGACTCGTAACTACCTCACCGATGC
>DATHGO010000273.1:0-5132 GCA_035317585.1 Gemmatimonadaceae bacterium
CGGCCACGCACGATGATGCTAGTAACACGCGCGCAAACAGACGGCGCGAATGCGTTGTAGCGCAAACTCCCAGGCGCGCCTACGTTAGTGGCGCGCGCGGGGCGGGTTTCCGACGCGCAACCCAACCACAGGAGATGCACAGCATGAATTCCACGATTCAAAAGCTGGCGGGGGTCTTCGGCGTCGTCTTCATCCTGGTAGCAATCGCCGGCTTCTTCGCGCAGGGCGGCATGGCAATGCAGCCAACCGATCCCGCGCTTGCCGCGAAAGCACTCGGCATTTTCCCTGTAAACCTGCTGCACAACGTGGTGCACCTGCTGTTCGGAGTGTGGGCACTCGCCGCTTCCCGGAGCTGGGGAGGCTCGAAGCAGTTCTTCACCATCGGCGGCTACATCTACGTCGTGCTCACGATCCTCGGCTTCGTCGCGCCGACGGGATTCGGTCTCGTTCCGCTCGGTGGCCCGGACATCTGGCTCCACTGCCTGGTCGCCATCGCGATGCTGGCGATCGGCCTCACTGCGAGACCCGTCGCGGCGACGACGACCGCGTAGCAGACGCTGTGTTGGTGGGCGCTGGTTAAGCGCCCACCTTCGCAGTCGTCGAGTCGGAAGTCAGTGTGGCGCTTGTCGCGCCCGGAGCGGCGCCCCCACCAGTGGGGCGCCGCTTTGTTTTGTCGGGCTGCGCGACGCTCGAGACGATTCCCTGCTCGAGCCACGCGTGCTCGCCCCGCAGGACTTCCATCGCGAGCTTGTAGAGAGTGGGATCGTTGGTGCCGAACAGCTGATCGAAATGAGTCTTGATCCGGTCGCGGGCTTCTATGCAGAACACATCCGCGAGCGTTATTGCTTCCGGTCTTCCCTGCTTCGACAACATTTGCGCTCTCGCGCACGCCGCGGACATCGCGTACAGCTCCGCTCCAATGTCAACCGCACGGAACAGCACCATCTGCCTTCTCTCGAGCTTGGGACCGAAGCGCACCATCGCGTGGAAGATGGACCGACCCAGATGGCGGGTTGTCCGCTCGATGTATCGAACGTGGTGCGCGAGCTTGCCGAACTCGCCGTACCTCTTGAATCTCGAGGCGTTCAACCAGCGCGACGGATACCAGGTCAGATAGAACGGCGTCGCGTTCGCCATGGCAGCGAGCTTTTCCTTGAACGATGTCTCCGGGCTGACGATGTCGAACGCGAGCTTGAAGTGGTAATCGACTGCCTCTCTCGCGATGAACAGCCGCATGATCTCCGACGATCCCTCGAAGATGAGATTGATGCGAAAGTCTCGCATCGCTCTCTCGACGGGAATCGCCGGCTCTCCGCGACGAGCGAGTGACTCCGCCGTCTCGTATCCGCGTCCACCCCGGATCTGCATCGTGTCGTCGATTATTCTCCAGCCGGCTTCCGTGTTGAACAGCTTCGCGATTGCTGCCTCGAGCCGGATGTCGTAGCCACCCTTTTCGTAGAGCGCCGCCGACAGCTCAGCCACCGCCTCCATCGCGAAAGTGTACGCCGTCATGCGCGCGAGCTTCTGGGCAACGGCCTCGTGCTTGCCGATCGGCTGACCCCACTGCACCCGCTCGTTCGCCCACTTGCGCGTGATCGAGACCATCTGCTTTCCGGCGCCGGCGCAACCAGCTGGAATAGTGAGTCTGCCGGTGTTCAATGTGACGAGCGCGAGCTTCAATCCTTTGCCTTCTTCCCAGAGCATGTTCTCGCGCGGAACCTTCACGTTGGTGAATCGGATGAGACCATTCTCGAGCGCCTTGAGTCCCATGAAGCGCAGTCGATGCACGACTTCGACGCCGGGCATCGACGACTCGACGATGAAGGCCGTGATCTGCTTGACGGGCTTTCCCTTGATCACTTTCTCGGGCGTCCGCGCCATCACCACGAACAGCTCGGCCCTTGTGCCATTCGTACACCAGAGCTTTTCGCCATTGATTATGAAATGCTTGCCATCCTCGGTTGGCGTCGCTGTGCAGCGCATGTTGGCGGGATCGGACCCCGCATCGACTTCGGTCAGCGCAAACGCCGAGATCGCGCCCTTTGCTAGTCGCGGAAAATACTTGCGCTTCTGCGCTTCGGTTCCGAACAGCTTGAGCGGCTGCGGGACTCCGATCGACTGATGGGCGGAGAGAAGCGCCGTAATCGACCCATCCTTCGACGTCACCATCTCGATCGCGCGTATATAACTCATTTGCGACAGGCCGAGCCCGCCGTATTCTTTCCCGATCTTGATGCCGAAGGCGCCCATGTCGCGCAGCTCCTGGACGAGCGGTTCCGGGAGCTCGCCAGTGCGGTCGATCTCTTCGGAGTCGACCCGCTCCATGAAGGCCCGCAGCTTGTCCATGAACGGCTTGGCACGCGCTTCCTCCGCCACGTCTGAGGGCAGATGCGGATGAATCAAGTCGAGACGGAATCTCCCAAGAAAAAGCTCTCGGACGAAGCTCGGGTGCGTCCACTCGGTCTCGCGGGCATGCTCCGCTACGTCACGTGCTTCCTTCTCGCTCGCGGTTCCAACCGATATGTCGCTCATGTGCGCCTGATAAAGAGTACTAGTCCAATAATAGAGATCGCCGCAAACGAAAACCACTGTATGGCGTACATGCGGTGCGGGCCCTCGTCCAGCGGCGCCTGTTCAACACGTGGCGGAGCGCTTGGCGACGTGGATGAATCTGTGAGAACGACGAAATAGTTCGCGATGGGATACGGGAAAACCTTCGCCAGCGCTGATCGGTCAAGACGGCGGAACGATCTCGGTCGGGCGGGATTGGGTGGTGGAAACGGGCCCTGGGTTGGAAAGGTCTCCACGAAGCCGCGACCGTTGAGTGTGTCGGCCTCTTTCCATGGTTGGAGATCGATGGTCGTTCCATCGGCCGAATAGACCCAGCCGCGGTTGACGAGCACGACAGTGTCCTTCCCGTTCCGAAGGAGCGGCGTCAGGATGTTGACGCCCGGCGATCCGTTGCGACCCCGCAGCGTATAGATGATTTCGTGCTCATGATCGTAGCTCCCTCTGAGGTGGACTCTCCGGAAGTGGGCAGCGGCGGTATCGCGCGGCAACGAGTCGAGCTCGACCTCGGGCGCAAGCCGTCTCGCGGCGAGGTCGTCGTTCGCTCTTTCTCGGGCCCAGAGGCGGCGGATCTGCCAGGCGCCGAGGAGGATGCAGATGATCGCGAACGAGATCGCGAGAATGCTGAGAATCCATTTGCGAAGTGACATCGGAGAAATATGGGGATCGGGGGCCGCTTAGGCGGCTGTCGCAGGACTCTGCTTCGACAAGAACGCTGCCTCCAGCTGCCCGCTCTTCGCTTCCCGCTGTTCGCTAACGACGCCGGGACATTTCTTCGCGAATGAACGCCACTTCCGCTTTGTCGTACGGCGTTCCGTCGCTCCTGAAGATGTCGTGGAACCATACCGCCGGCTCCACCGTGTACTCCCGATCCCAGGAGTCCCAGGGATAGATCGTCTGCGTCTTCCCCGCGGCGAACCCCCAGTTGTACGCGCCGACGCGCCGCCGAGCGAAAATCGGGAGGATCTTCTGGAAGGTACTTCCACGCGGGCGAGCCATGTACTCGGAGCAGATGATCGGCCGCCCGTAGCGCTCGAGAGCCGTTAGGAGTCGCTCGACATTCGCGCTGTCATCGTAACTGTGAAAGGTTATGACGTCCGAGCTGTCGAGCATGTACGCCGTGAAGGGCTTGAGCCTCGTCGGATCGATCCAGTCGCCCCTCCATGGCGCGGCAGTGAGCGGCTGTGACGGATTCATCTCTCGCGCCCACACGAATGCCTTCCGGATCAAGACGAACGAGTGCGCTTCCTTATCGAGGGGCTCATACGCCAGGTACGCTGGACGATTCGTGTTGTCCGGCTCATTGAACACGTCCCATGCGACTACGCGACGGTCTTTCGCAAAGCGCCCGACGACACCCTGCACGTAGCCGCGTAGCTGTTCGAAGCTGGCGGTGTCGGAGAGAATCGCAGCGCCAGGACTCTGCACCCAGCCGGAGTTATGTACGTGCGGGATCGGTGCGCGCTGCAGACCGAGATGCGGCATCGGATCCCAGACCGCGTCGAAAAGCACGAACATCGGTCGAATGTGATGTCGGTCGGCGATCGTTAGAAACTGATCCAGGCGACTAAGGAAGCCGATCGAGTCCTGCTGCCAGAGGAGATTGTGCAGGAAGACGCGCATCGTGTTGAAGCCGAGCGACTGTGCCCATCCGAGCTCGCGGTCGATGGTACGTGGGTCGAACGTCGAGGCCTGCCACATCTCGAGCTGGTTGATCGCGGTACTGGGAATGAAGTTGCTGCCGACGAGCCAGCCGGTTGAATCGGCCCATGCGCGCGCCCGTTCCTTCGTCCAGACGGCCCGCGCAGGTCCGCGCGTTGCAGCGTGGATCGCGGTGGGTTGCGCGTACAGGGCGCCGGGCAGCAACGCGAACGCTGTGATGAACCACTTCATCGTCGCGTTCGTCAATGTGCGACTCCGAACGCGAAGACCGTTCGCGTTCGATACTGCTGACCCGGACGCAAAATGGCGGATGGGAAGTTTGGATGATTGGGTGAGTCGGGATAATGCTGCGTCTCGAGGGCTAGTCCGTAGCGATACTTATAGATGTGCTCCGCCTTGCCGGTGATGGTCCCGTCGAGAAAGTTCCCGGAATAGAACTGGATCCCTGGCTCGGTCGTGAAGATGTCCAGCGTGCGCCCTGTCGACGGCTCGGCGACGTGCGCGGCGTGGACCAAAGAGTCCGCACTGGCACTGCCGCGGTTGAGTACGAAGTTGTGATCGTAGCCGCCGCCGTACCGAATCTGTGTGTTCTGGCGCTGGTCAATGCGCGCACCGATTGGCATCGGCGTCCGAAAATCGAACGGTGTGCCAGCGACCGGGGAGATCTCGCCGGTCGGGATGAGCGTCGAGTCCACCGGCGTCATCGAGTCCGCGTTGATGGTGAGCACGTGCGCGAGGATGTCTCGGCTTCCGTCACCAGCAAGATTCCAGTAGCTGTGTTGCGTGAGATTGATCGGTGTCGGCTTGTCGCTCGTCGCCTGATAGTCGACGATCAGCCGATTGTCGTCTGTGAGAGTATAAGTGACGCGGGCGCGAAGAGTCCCTGGATAACCTTCCTCCAT
>DATHGO010000274.1:0-4193 GCA_035317585.1 Gemmatimonadaceae bacterium
CAGGTCACGCAGAAGTCCCTCGTGATCCTGTCGCAGGACGTCCATCGCGTGTTCGGCGGAGTCGTTCCGGAGATCGCATCGCGGGCGCACCTCACCAGCATCGTTCCAGTGGTCGAGCGCGCGATTGAGGAGTCGGGAATCACCCTCGATGATCTCGATGCGGTCGCCGTCACCAATACGCCGGGACTGGTGGGAGCGCTGCTCGTCGGAGTCAGCTACGGCAAGGCGCTTGCGTTTTCGCGCGGGATCCCGCTGCTCGGAATCCATCACATGGAAGGACATCTCTTCGCGGCAGCGCTGGAGCATCGCGATGCCGTTCCGCCGTTCACGGCGCTCCTGGTCTCAGGTGGTCACACGCTGCTTCTGGACGTAGGGGCGTGGGGGAAATACAGGCTGCTGGGGGCGACGCGCGACGACGCAGCGGGCGAGGCATTCGACAAGGTCGCGAAGCTACTCGGTCTTCCATATCCGGGCGGACGCTACGTCGAGCAGCTCGCCAGCGAGGGACATCCAAAGCGCTTCCACTTCGCGCGTCCGATGGTGCGAAAGAACGCGCTGCCACGGGACGATGACTATTACGCCTTCTCGTTCAGCGGTCTCAAGACGGGCGTGCTCAACGCCGTTCGCGCGTCGAAAGACATCGATGCCGACAAAGCGGATATCGCCCGCGCATTCCAGGATTCGCTGATCGATACCCTGGTCGAGAAGACCTGGCGCGCCGCAAATGCTTTTTCCCGACAGCGGGTCGTCCTCGGTGGCGGCGTTGCTTGCAACCGAACACTCGCCGCCGCGATGCGAACGAGACTCGAGCCCGAGGGTATGACCGTCTTCACGCCGAGTCCGCGCCTCGCCACCGACAACGCCGCCATGATTGCCCGCGCCGCATTTTACAGATTCGAGCAGGGCGAACGGGCCGGTCTCGACCTCAACGCCTACGCCAGCAGCCCTATCCCGGGCCTGGTCGCAGCCTAGATTCACACCATGCAAAAGATTTTCGCTTCGATAGTCCAGCAACCCCTCTCGTACGATGTCGGCCCGCTCCAGCTCACCGGATTCGGACTGGCGGTCCTGATGGCATTCGTGATTGCCCAGATCACCGCGCAGCGTGAGCTGGCGCGCCGTGGTCACGACCCCGAGCCCATCGGCGACGTCGTCTTCGCCGCGGTCGTCGGTGGACTCCTCGGCGGAAAGATCTATTACGCCATTCTCATGCACGACGTGAGCGCGCTACTGAGTAGAGCGGGCTTCGTGTTCTGGGGCGGATTGATGGGCGGAATGCTCGCCGCTTTTATCGTGATTCGCCGGAAGCATCAGAGCTTTACGCGGATCAGCGATGTCTCCGCGCCGGCACTCGCGGCTGCGTATTCCATCGGCCGCACCGGATGCTGGGCAGTCGGTGACGATTACGGGCGGCCGTGGAACGGACCATGGGCGGTAAGCTTTCCCAACGGTGCGCCACCTTCGACCGTCGCGAACATGACGCAGCTCTTTCACATCACGCCGCCGCCTGGCAGCTTGCCAAACCAGGTCCTCTCCGTCCACCCGACTCAGCTCTACGAAGTCGCGCTCGGCTTCGTGATGTTCCTGATTCTTTGGCGCTTGCGCGATCACAAGCACGCGGAGGGCTGGCTGTTCGGGCTGTATTGCGTGCTCGCGGGAATCGAGCGATTTATCATCGAGTTCGTGCGCGCCAAGGACGATCGTTTTTTTGGCCCGTTCACGACGGCGCAGGGAATCGCGGTTTTGTTCGCGATTGGTGGCGGCGTTTGGATGTATCTTCGCAGGAGTCCACATGCAGACGCACCGGGGATTTATGCCACGGCTCAGGCAGCTTAGACGGCCGTCTTGGTCGGGCCGACTACGTTTGGGCCACCTCTTAACCGCGAGAAGAGCCAGGTGGGGGGTGCGAGGTACCAGGTATGGGGTTGGAGGTAGAAGCGCCTTGAAGTCGGGACGTGCGTTGATTTCCGCGGGTGCGATCGTCGCCGTGCTTTCGAGTTGTGCCGCAGTGGAACCGACAATTGTGGCTGAACCTGGTGTCGCGTTTTCACTGGCGGTCGGCAAGACCGCCGTGATCAACGGAAGCGGAACCAGGATCACGTTCAATGAGGTGCGGAACGATTCGCGCTGTCCCGTCGACGTGACTTGCGTCTGGGCGGGCGATGCCGAAGTCGTCGTCACGATCTCGAGAAACGGATCGCCTGACGATACCAGGATTCTTAGCTTCGCTCCTACGAAAAACGAAACGACCTCGGGAGATCTGAGAATCCGCCTGGCGGACCTGGCGCCGGTGCCGCGACAGTCGGACGGCAATGCGCCCCGCGCCTACGTGGCGCAACTGGTCGTCAACCGAACCTGACGCGAGTGTAACGCATCATGAACCGCTTCAATGTGAATGCAGCCGCGCTTATCGAGTCCGCCCGGGTCGGGGCGGACTCTTTGCGTACCAACCCCATGCGCACAACGCTTTCAACGACGGGAGTCATTATCGGTGTAGCGGCGCTCGTCGCGGCATTTTCCATCACGGATGGAGTCGATCTCTGGGCGCGGGCGCTGATCGCGCGGGAGAGCAGCGTCCAGGACGTGGCGATCACTCCGCGGACGAGCACGATCGTCGCGGGACGGACGATCCCCCTCAGTGGATATCCCGTCCTAACTACCGAAGATGCCGAGCGCGCGAAGAATGAAGTCCCGGGCGTGGCGCAATACGCGCTGACGCTCACCGGAAGCGCGCCCGTGGAATATCTCGATCGCCGCGCGACGGCGCTTCTGACATTGAGCACCGCGAGCCTCGCCGATTTCACGTCGATCGAAGTCCTGGCCGGTCGCTTTTTCACGCCCAGCGAAGTCATGCACTCCGCACCCGTGATCGTGCTCGGGCACCGCCTGGCCCAAGAGCTCGCCGGCGGCCGCGACGCGCTCTGGCTCATTGGCAGAGCGATCAAAGTGAGCGGGCGCAAACGCGAAGTCGTGGGAGTGCTCGCTCCACCAGCCGTTGGACCAGAGGCCGATCTCGCGGCGTTCGCGCCTATTCGTGGCGGTGAGTCACTGCTCGAGCCTTCGCGCGATCCGCGATTGCCGACGCTGCGACTCAAGGCCCACAGTATCGAAGCGGTTGACACGCTACGGGGGGAGGCCGTCAACTGGCTGGCAGAGCGGTATGGCACGCGCGTGGAGAAGCTGAATGTCGAAGTCGGAACTCAACGCCTCGAGAACACGCGTCAGGCAATGTTGTTGACGAAACTTCTGCTCGGCTTGCTGGCTGGATTGATACTCGCCGTTGGCGGAATCGGAATCATGAACGTGCTGTTAGCCGCGGTGGCGGAGCGAACCAGAGAGATCGGAATCCGCAAAGCCGTCGGCGCGCGGAGAGCGGACATCCAAATGCAGTTCCTGGTGGAATCGGTAACTGTGACGTTAGCCGGAAGCGCGATCGGCTTTGTCGTGGGAATAATTATCGCCCAGGCGGGGACTGCTGGATTCCGTCTCTGGGCGCACGCGCCGATTTATCCCGTGATGCATCTCAGCACCGGGCTCCTCGCCGCTGGCTCGGCGATCGCAGTGGGACTGGTTTTCGGAACCTATCCCGCGCGCAGGGCGGCCGAGCTCGCGCCCGTGGAGGCTATCGCGCGGGAGTAAATTGCTGCGCGAGGCGCATGAGTCGCGTCCCCAGGAGACCTGGGATTAGCCGGTTTGCTCCCGTTAATGGAACCGGTTGCACCTCGCTGATCGACAACCACAGTCCGTGCAGAGTCTGGCGTGGGATGCCGATGGTCAATTGCTGCGTACCAGGCAAGGCGAGTGAAAACGGCTCGAGGACGATCGACGCTTGCTCGTCGAACGTCGCGACACTGCATGTCGCGCTCTTGGCGTAGGGCGGAAGAGGGAAGGTACACGTCTGACTAGTGGCGGTGATCTGACTCGTGATGCTTCCCGACGGCGAGCTCCAGAGATCGTTCCCGCCTTCCAGGTAAATCGCGAACGCAGGCAGGCCGTTCAGCGGCGTTGACGCCAGACCAAAATTCACCGTACCCGCGTCGGTGGCGATGAAAATCATCCGATCGGGCAGTGTCGTCGCCGAGTGCGCCTGCCAGAGGATGACGGCCGTCCCCAGGGCTGGTGGCGTGCACTGTCCGGGTGGAGGAGGAACCGGAGGAATGTAGAGAGATTCCAGGCACGTTCCAGCTGGGAAC
>DATHGO010000275.1:0-11775 GCA_035317585.1 Gemmatimonadaceae bacterium
GCGTCAAACCCCTTTTCCTCGAGGAGGGCGATCGCCAGCGCGTCACCCAGAGCTAGAGCCACCGTCGTGCTGGTCGTGGGCGCCAGGTCGTGTGGGCACGCCTCCTCCCTTACCCAGCCATCCAGCGTCACATCGCTGTGCCTCGAGAGCGTCGACTTCGTATTCCCCGTGAGCGCAATCGTACATACACCAAGGCGCTTCAAATGGTCGAGTAGTCCAAGGACTTCATCCGACTCGCCGCTCTTCGAGATGAGAATCGCAACGTCCGACTGGCCGACAATGCCTAAGTCGCCGTGCACGCTGTCGGCAGGATGAAGGAAGGTCGCGGGTGTCCCGGTCGATGTCAGCGTCGCGGCGATCTTGCGCCCAACCAGGCCAGATTTTCCAACGCCCGACACGATCACTCGCCCCTTGGAGCGGGCGATGGTCTCGACGGCGCGCGCAAATTCGTCTCCGATGCGGCGCTCCGCCTCGCCGAGCGCTTCAGTCTCCATTCGGAGAACCCGTCGTCCGCGCTCGACGATGTCCTTGTGCGTCATCGGTGGATGCGGGCCCAGATGTCGACGGCGCGCTCCAGCAACGATGCCATCTCGGCCAGTGGCACCATGTTGGGCCCGTCACTTGGCGCGCAATCGGGATCCGGATGCGTCTCTAGGAAAAGTCCCTGGGCGCCGGCCGCTATAGCGGAGAGGGCGAGAATTGGAACGAATTCCCGCGCTCCGCCGCTGGCGCCCTCAGGTCCCTGCCCCGGCTTCTGGACGCTGTGCGTGGCATCGAAGATCACGGGTGCGTCACACGCTTCGCGGAGTCGCGTGAATGAGCGCATGTCGACGACGAGGTCACCGTATCCGAAGAACGTTCCTCGCTCGGTGACGGCGATGTCCCGGGAGCGGCCGTTCGATTTGGAGCCGCCACGGACTTTCTGCACCGCACCGCGCATACCCTCGGGCTGGAGCCACTGCCCTTTCTTGACGTTGACCGGCTTTCCTGTCGCGCCGGCGGCCTCCAGCAAGTCGGTTTGTCGACAGAGAAAGGCCGGAATCTGCAACACATCGACGACACTTGCCGCGGGTGCACACTGCTCCGGCGTGTGGACGTCGGTGAGGACAGGGAGACCGGTAGCTCTGCGCACTCTGTCGAGTGCTTCGAGACCAGCATCGAGTCCCGGGCCGCGCGCCGCTCCGCGATTGGATCGGTTCGCCTTGTCGAAGCTCGCCTTGTAGATGATGCCGCCAGGAATTTTTTCGGCGAGCTTTGCCAGCGCCTCACCCACGCGCAGGTTGAGCTCGTCGCTTTCCAGCACGCATGGACCGGCGATCAGAAAGAGCTTGTCTGCCGGAAAGAGTTCAGCCACGCTATTCCGCCGCTTCTATGGGCGCGCGCTTCCGGCTGATTCTGATTGGCGATTTCGCCTGGACGGCCGCACCGATGAAGCTTGCAA
This sequence comes from Gemmatimonadaceae bacterium, assembly GCA_035317585.1. Taxonomy (GTDB): domain Bacteria; phylum Gemmatimonadota; class Gemmatimonadetes; order Gemmatimonadales; family Gemmatimonadaceae; genus UBA4720. The sequence continues at coordinate 1,442 of DATHGO010000275.1, forward strand.
AGAGTGGATGCGGACGTGTGGGACGCGATTGGAGCTCGGGGTGGAATTGGCAGCCAATGAACCAGGGATGCGTCTGCAGCTCCACCATCTCGACGAGCGATCCGTCCGGCGAAAGACCGCTCAGGTTGAGTCCGTGCTCGATGAACTGATCGCGGTATTTGTTGTTGACCTCGTAGCGATGCCGGTGGCGCTCGCTGACCTGTGGCGTGGCATAGATCGCGGCGGCCTGCGTTCCTGGTCCGAGTTTGCACGGATACGCCCCGAGACGCATCGTGCCGCCCATGTCGGTGACGTGCTGCTGGTCTTCCATCAACGAGATGACGGCGTTGTCGCATTCGGGCGCGAACTCGCTCGAGTGGCTGTCGGTCAACCCGATCACATTGCGGGCGAACTCGATGATCGCCGTCTGCATTCCCAGGCAGATTCCAAAGAACGGCAATCCCGACTCTCGCGCGTAGCGAATCGCCTCGAGCATTCCCTCGACGCCGCGCACTCCGAACCCGCCGGGAACCAGCACACCGTGAAAATCCGCGAGCAGCTCGCGAGTCTTCTCTCTGTTGGTGAAGAGGTCGCTGGCAAGCCACGAAATCTCAACTCCAACATCGTTCGCGATTCCGCCGTGAATGAGCGCTTCCTGAACGCTCTTGTAAGCGTCGACGAGGCCGGTGTATTTGCCGATGACGGCGATTCTCACTCGCCCCTTCGGATGCAGTACGCGCTCCACCAGGTTCCGCCAATTCGAGAGGTCGGGCGCGCGCCGCCCCAGCAAGCCGAGCTTGTGCATCACGCGCTCGTCGAGTCCCTGCTCGTGAAACAGGAGCGGTATCTCGTAAATGGTCGGCACATCCCGGCTCTCGATCACCGCTCCGAACTCGACGTTGCAGAAGAGCGCGATTTTGCGCTTCACTTCCTCGGAGAGAGCCCGCTCGGTTCTGCAGATCAGGATGTCGGGCTGGATTCCGATCTCCATCAACTCTCTCACGGAATGCTGCGTTGGCTTCGTCTTCACTTCGCCCGCAGCAGCGATGAATGGCACGAGTGTAAGGTGAATGAAGATCGCGTTCTCGCGGCCGATCTCGTGACGGAACTGGCGAATCGCCTCGAGGAACGGCAACGATTCGATATCGCCGACGGTGCCGCCAATCTCGACGATGACCACATCGCTCTCGGGTCCAAGCCGCTTCATCGCGCCCTTGATCTCGTCGGTGACGTGCGGAATCACCTGCACGGTCGATCCGAGGTATTCGCCCCGCCGCTCCTTCGTAATCACGTTGAGGTAGATGCGACCGGTGGTGATGTTGTTCGCTTGCGCGAGAGACCGATCGATGAACCTCTCGTAGTGACCGAGATCGAGATCTGTCTCGGCGCCGTCGTCCGTGACGAACACTTCGCCGTGCTGGAATGGCGACATTGTCCCCGGATCCACGTTCAGATAGGGGTCAAACTTCATGATGGTCACGCGCATGCCGCGCTCGACGAGAAGCCGTCCGAGGGACGCCGCCGCAATACCCTTCCCAAGCGAAGAAACGACCCCGCCCGTGATGAAGATGTAGCGCGTCTGCTGGCTGGAATTACCCTGCATTTGTCACGGCTCCCGTCATAAAGGCATCCCAGCGCTCATTGGCGTGCGCAAGGTCTTCCTCAGTGTCAATTCCGCTCGCCGGCGCTTCATTGGTGATTGCAACCCCAATTGGCAAGCCAGCGGCCAGTGGCCGCAGCTGCTCGAGACGCTCGATTTCTTCCAGCGGATGGGGAGGCAACGAGACCCATTCTCGAAGTGCCTCCCGCGAATACGCATACACTCCGATGTGCTGCAACGTCCGTTGGGCCAGCCTGGCCCGGTCCGCCTGGTCGCGAAGATATGGGATGGGCGCCCGCGAGAAATACATCGCCCGTCCGTCGTCGGCTACCACAACCTTAACCAGGCTTGCCGTATCGAGTATCTCCTTGCTGGCATGGGAGGCCGCTGTGCCCAGCGGGAACGTCCCGGATGAGACCAGCTCCGCTGCTCCGCGCACCGCTCCGGGACCAATGAATGGCTCATCGCCCTGAACGTTCACGATCGTTTTGTAGCCCTTAAATCGCGGCTGAGCTGCGACCTCCGCTACCCGCTCGGTTCCTGACGTGTGTTTGTCGCTGGTCATGACGCATTCGGCTCCCTCCTGGCGGACCACGGACGCAACCGACTCATCGTCGGTAGCAACGACGACGGCATCGGCCAGGTTCATTTGAGAGATTCTTTGCCAGACCCGGACTATAAGGGGAAGTCCGGAAAGGAGACGGAGTGGTTTGCGGGGGAGGCGCATGGCGCCAAGGCGCGCCGGAATCACTACTAGCGTCCCCATTACCCGCCCGTTTTAGCGCGACACGATGCGAAAGTCACGCTCAGTAATATACCAACGGGGGACAACCGGAGCAAACTGATTTTCTCGCTCAGAGCGAGAGCGAAAGTCCAACTGAGAACGCCGATTTCCGCGAGAATGGCGACCGATTTTGCGCGGGATCAATCGTGTAGTCAGCCCGGACGAAGCTAACGCCCAAGCCTACGCCGAGATTCTGGATCAGCGCTGGAAGCCCTCCGACTCCGGCGTTGCCAGCGGCGTACCTGAGTCCGATAAAAGGGCTACCGACGAACGGAAGTTGAATCCGGTCGATGGGAATGATGTAATCGCCCTGGACAAAAAGCAGGCGATCACCGCCGAGCGCGAGCAGATTCACCGTCGCGAGGGTGGACGTGCCGCCGAGATAAGTGAACCTTTGAACCGGGGTGATGCCTGATCCGCCAGTCAAAACTGCGTGGCCTTTGAAGGCGAAAGTCTGGGTACCAAAGGTCGGAAAAGAAACGCGCCCATCGAACGTGGCCTGAGTAAAGGAATCTCCCGGCTGCGGCTCGGAACACAGTCCAAAAACGGGGACGCCTGCACAGTCAGGCTTGAGCGCGGTGCGAACCGACTGTTCCAACTGGGCATCGAGCTTCCCTTCCACGTCCCCTCGTACGATCTGGATGGCGGCTCCACCAAGGGCCGAGGTGATGCTCCCCCTCGCGACGCGCGGATTAGGCCTCCGCATCTTCAGCTCGCCCTTACGGCCGTAAAAGCTCCACGGGGACTTGGTGGGCGCGAGCGATCCTGTCGACCAATCGTGTTCCACGTTTCCGCCGATGAACGGTGCAAAGGTGACGGAAGTGCGCGTGAATGTGCGCGCAAAGCGGGCAGTCCCACGATCGGCTCGATAATAGTTGCGCGAGTCACTGCCCGCGAAGAAGGCTGCCACCATGTTCTCGAGATCACCCCGAATCCACGCGTCGTTGGTGAATGTCCCTCGTCCGGCGAAGAATCTGAGCTCATTCTCGTCGCCCGGACGAATCGTGCCTTCGAGCGAAGGATCCCATTTTCCCAGATTCGAGCGATAAGTGACGAGTGCATCGACGTCGAGCCTGCCGTCGCCAAGCTCGAGTTTCGGCCCCCACGGAAGAGCCAGTCCATTCACGCGATCGTATGAGGGAATCCGCAGACCGACGCCCAATGGAAGTGATATCGGCGACTCGTGGTACTGAGCATACCCCGTGTCAGCAGCCGTCGTCGTCGTTGTGTCCTGAGCATCCAAGACAGACGCATGGCCCGCGAGGGCGATGGCAAGTATGGCAGCGGTGAGAGCCTTCATCGTCCGATGGTTAGAAAGTTTCGAAGAATCTCCTTACCATTTTCGGTAAGGATCGATTCGGGGTGGAATTGCACACCCCATACCGGATGCTCACGATGCCTGATCGCGTGGATCTCGGTGGAATCATCCTTCGCCCGCGCGATTATCTCCAGCTCGGCTGGTAATGAGTCGGTCTCGACCACCAATGAATGGTACCTCATCACCTCGAGTGGACTGGGAATGTTCCTGAATATTCCCTTTCCGTCGTGTGTTATGCGTGAGGTCTTACCGTGCATCAGCCTTCGCGCGCGCACGACTTTCCCACCGTACGCTTCACCGATGGCCTGGTGGCCGAGACAAACGCCAAGGATCGGAACCGACTTTCCCCAGCGCCTTATCGCGGCGACGCTGATTCCCGCTTCTGTTGGCGTGCATGGTCCGGGCGAGATCACCATGCGCGTCACGCCCATCCTTCCAATGTCGTCGACAGTGATCTCGTCGTTGCGCTTCACGACGGGATTCTCGCCAAGCTCGCCCAGATACTGAACGAGGTTGTAGGTGAAGGAATCGTAGTTATCGAGGACCAGGAGCATGGATAATCTTACGCGATCCCGATTACGAGCGCGGATGGAACTGCTTGTGAACCGAGCGCAGGTATTCGCGATCGACGTGGGTGTAGATCTGCGTGGTCGAGATGTCGACGTGGCCAAGCATCTCCTGCACCGCCCTGAGATCCGCGCCGCCTTCCAGCAAGTGCGTCGCGAATGAATGACGTAGCGTGTGGGGTGACACCGGTTTCGTGATTCCGGCCTGGTTTACGTACTTCCGCAATATCTTCCACGCGCCCATGCGCGACAAAGGCTGCCCCCGTGCGTTGAGGAACAGAATCCCCTTTCCCTCGCCTTTCTCCAGCTTTGGACGGAGCTCGCGCAGATAGATTGCAATTGCGCCGATCGCCCGGCGGCCGATCGGAACGAGGCGTTCCTTGGCGCCTTTGCCGAATACGCGGACGAGGTGGTCCTGAAGCATCACGTCGCGAACGCTCAGCGAAATCCATTCCGAGACCCTCAGTCCAGCGCCATAGGCGAGCTCGAGCATTGCCCGGTCGCGAAATGCCAGCGGCTCGTCGAGTGAAGGAGCGGCAAGAAGCTTCTCGACCTCTTCAACGCCGAGCACTTCCGGAAGCGTGCGCCACTTCTTCGGCGTTTCGAGCCGCTCACTCGGGTCACGCACGACGTATCCCTCTCCGAGCATGAACTTGAAGTACGTGCGAACGGCCGACACGTTCCGCCTGATCGATGCGGGAGACAGTCCGAGGTCCTTGAGATGATATACGAATTCGCGGAGCAGGCGGGATCCGATCTCAGTGGGAGACGACGCGCCCTTGATGCTGGCGTAGGTGACGAACCTGGCGATGTCACGCTTGTAGGCACGGCTGGTCTGTACCGAGGCACCCTGTTCGAGAGCGAGAAAATCGTCGAACCGCTCGATGTAGAACGCGCGGGCCACGGCATCATCCAGCCTGGGTTCACTCACGCTTTTTCGCCTGTCGCTTCCATAGCCAAATTCCCACTGCGAGGACGACAATTGCAACCGCGACAAGCCCCGCCACCTTGCCCGAGCGCACGATATAGTGTTCGACGAGATCCCAGTTGTCGCCGGCACGGAACGCAAGAAAGGTAATCAGCCCGAACCACACCGCAGACGCGCTGGCGACGGAGAGCATCACTTTGAAGGCGGGCAACCTCATCGCTCCGGCGAACGGCGGAACGATCGCCCGCACGCCGGGAAGGAAACGGCTGACGAACAAGCCCATGAAGCCGTATTTCTTGTGGAGTCGCTTGATTCGGGCTTCGGCGTCGGGGCCGGCATATTTCTCGATTCTACGCATAAAGGCTTTCGAGCCAAACCGGCGCCCGAGCGTGTAGGTGATGCCAGCTCCGGCAACGTTGCCGAACCACCCGAGAAGAAAAACGGTAATCGCCGAGCCATGGGCACGGTCGGCAAGAAAACTTCCGAATGCGATGACGGCGTCTGACGGGAACGGCGGGAAGAAGTTTTCGAACGCCGAGAGCACGCAAATCGCTATGTAAAGAGATCCGAGAGGCAGGTCACCCAGCCATCCGGTCAGTGTATGGAGCATTCGCTAGCGAATTCCTTTCAGGGTGGCGACCGCGATGCAGGCAAGTCCTTCCTTGCGCCCGATCCAGCCCATGCCTTCGTTTGACTTACCTTTGACGCTCACGCTCGCTGAATCGATACCGAGCGCGGAGGCCAGACGCGCCCTGATTTTCTCTCGATGGGGCGATAGTCGCGGCGTCTCGGCGACGACGCTCACATCCACCTGATTCACGCTGTAGCCGGCCGTCGATATGCGTTTGACTGCAGCGGCGAGCATTTCAATTGAGTCGCGGTTCTTGTTGGCGGGATCCGTGTCCGGAAACATCTCACCGATGTCACCGAGCCCGGCGGCGCCGAGGATGGCGTCGGTGACTGCGTGGCAAATGGCATCGGCATCGGAATGGCCCAGGAGGCCGACGTCCGATGGTATTAAGACGCCACCGAGTGTTAGAGGGCGCCCCGGGACGAACCGGTGGGAGTCGTAACCGACGCCGACGCGGATAGTCGCGTCGCCGTCACGCGGCATCCGCGTGGATAGCTGGTGCGGGATTGACGAGAGTATAATCCTGCTTTCGCCGGGCCGGTGTGAACCCGGCGTCGCGGATCAAGTGCTCCATCTCGTCGGTCGACGTGCGGTGCGTCGTGTTCGCGGCCGACACCACGTTCTCCTCGATCATCAGTGAGCCGAAGTCGTTGCAGCCGAAGCGGAGTGCGACCTGGCCGATCTTCATGCCCATCGTCACCCAGCTCGACTGGAGATTCGGAACATTGTCGAGGACGATCCGGGCAAACGCGACTGTGCGCAGGTATTCGGTGGCCCCCGTCTTCGGCTGGTGCGACATCGTCGGAGTATTCTCGGGCTGAAGCGGCCAGCAAATGAATGCGGTGAACCCGCCCGTACGCGCCTGAACTTCTTTCACTCGCTGGAGATGCTCGAGTCTTTCAGCCAGTGTCTCACCGAGCCCATACATCATCGTGACGGACGTCTTCATTCCCTCGTTGTGGGCGAGCTCCATGATCTCGAGCCAGCGGTCGGCGCCAGCTTTCTTGGGGGCGACGATATCGCGGACACGCTGCACGAGGATCTCTCCCCCTCCTCCGGGAATCGAATCGAGGCCTGCCTTTCGAAGCTCACGTATCACTTCAACGGCATCCATCCGGAACAGCTTGGCGAAGAAGTCGATCTCGCTCGGGCTGAAGCCATGGATGTGGATCGGATGGTTGCGCTTGATGTACTGCATCAAGTCGAGATACCACTCGAACGGGATGTAGGGGTTGTGTCCACCCTGGATCAGGATCTGGACACCGCCGAGAGATTTGAGCTCGTCGATCTTGGCGCCGATCTGTTCGAAGGAGAGAGTGTAGCCTTCCCCGTGCTTGGGTCGACGCGCGAACGCGCAGAATCCGCAGTCAGCAACGCACACATTCGTGTAGTTGATGTTGCGATCGATGATGTAGGTGACCGTGTTCCCGGGATGCTTTTCCTGGCGAACGCGATCGGCCTCGGTGCCGAGCTCGAGGAGCGAGGCGTTCGTGTAGAAATCGAGCAGGTCGCGTGTCTCGCTCATGCGGCGGGGAGGAAAGTGAGTGTGCCGTTCGGGATCCGTCCGCGCTCGACCAGCCGGCGGTAAAACTCAGTCAACCCAGCGAGGTGCGAATACGACAATCCGTAATCCAGGCCTGAAAGGTATTCCGCGCAGACCTCCTTCTTCACGCTTGTCGCCTGGTGCGCCTGCTCGGCCAGCTCCGCCAAGTGATGGAGTCCCCAATTACGCGAAGAGATAAGTCCGGCGTGGGCAACGAGCGCTTCCTTCACATCGGTCGAGCGCTGCGCGACCCAGACCGCGAAAACAAAGGGCTGTCCGGTCCAGTCCTTCCACGCCTGGCCAAGATCGTAGACGTGTGGATACCGCTCGCGGTCGTTGGAACCGAGCACAAGCGCGGCATCGCCGATGACGAGGCGGGCATCAGCTCCGCCATCGTTCGACTCCACCACGTCGCGGACCTCGGCGTCGCCCGCAATGAAGCGAGGTTTGGCGTGCCAGACACTCTCGAACAGGAGCTCGAGAAGCGCGACACTCGTCATCGAGCTCCTGCTGACGATGACGTTCCTCGACGTCAGCTCGCCGGCCGGACGACGCGAGAACAGCATTACGCTCCGGACGGGGCCGTCGCATGAAATGGCGAGGTCCGGCAGCAAGAGGTAGCGGTCAGAGTCCCGCGCGTACTCGACCGCGGATACGACGCTGATGTCGAGCTCCCCAGCACCCATCCGCCGGTTCAGGTCCGTCGGAACTCCATCAACGAGCTCGGCATCAAGCGGGACGATACCGCGGTCGATCGCGCCGTAGACCGGGTAGCAGTTGATGTAGGGGATTCGACCGATCTTCATCAGGCCGCGACCGCCGCTGTAGCCGTCCGGTCGAAGACGCGCAGAATGTTGTAGAAGGAGTCCCGCTCGGCCGGGGTTTTTCCGGCTGATCTGATCAGATCGAGAATATCGTCGAGACTCAGACCCTGGGCGGTGTGGGCGCCCGCTTCGTGGTAGATCTTCTCGCGCACGACGGTTCCCTCGAGATCGTTCACGCCGAACGCCAGAGAGGTTTGGGAAAGAAACGGCGTGACCATGATCCAATGAGTCTTGATGTGCTCGAAGTTGTCGAGAAAGAGGCGGCCGACGGCGAGATTTCGGAGATCGTCGAACCCGGTCGTCGCCGTTCCCTGGCGGCCGAGCTCGATTCCAAGCTCATTGTTGTCGGGGTGATAAGCGAGGGGAATGTAGGCAAGGAAGCCGTGGGATTCGTCCTGGAGATCGCGAAGCATGGAAAGATGCTCGACGCGGTCCTGAATGGTCTCGACGTGCCCATAAAGCATCGTGCAGTTCGATCGAATCCCGAGCCGGTGCGCGGTCCTATGAACATCGATCCAGTCCTCGCCGGCGAGCTTCTTGTCGGCGATCGTCATGCGCACGCCCTTGCCGAAGACTTCGGCTCCGCCGCCGGGCAAGGTGTCCAGGCCTGCTTCCCGTAGAGCGATGAGCACGTCTTCGATCGACATCTTATCAATGCGCGCGATGTGCGCGATCTCGACCGCGGTGAGCGCCTTGATGTGAACATGCGGGTGACGCGTTTTGAGACCCTTGAACATCTCGCTGTAGTACTGGAGCCCCGCTTTCATGTCGAGCCCGCCGACGATGTGAAATTCCTTCGTCAAGCCGTTGTCCGCCGTCTCAGCTTCGGCAAATACCTGGTCGAGGGTATAGTGATATGCTCCTTCCTCCTTTGGCAGTCGCGCGAAGGAGCAGAACACGCAGGTCTTCCGGAGATAGCAGACGTTCGTCGGATTGATGTGCTGATTGGCCGCGAACGTCACGACGTCGCCGTGCTTGCGCCGATTGGCGTAGTCCGCGAGCATCCCGACTCCGAGGAGATCGGGCGATGTGAAGAGGAGCTCCGCGTCGGCGTGTGAGATGCGCTGCTGCGCAGCCACCTTTTCCCCCACGACTCTGAGGGCGCGATCGGTGATCCTGGCGAGGTCGAGCGAGATCTCCGTAAGAGGAGTCATCGGCTCAGGGCTTGTAGCGCTTGATGGCGAGGGTGGTGTTATGACCACCGAAGCCAAAACTATTGCTCAGGACGGCGTTGACGTCGCGCTTGACGGAGGTGTTGGGTGTGTAGTTGAGATCGAGCTCGGGCTCGGGAGTGTGGTAGTTGATCGTTGGCGGAATCACGCCAGATCCCACCACCATGGCACTGACGATTGCTTCTACCGCGCCGGCGGCGCCCAGCATATGGCCGGTGGCGGATTTTGTGGAGCTGACGTTCACGGTCTTCGCGTGCTCGCCGAAAACGGCCTTGATCGCGCGCGTCTCGTTGAAATCGTTGGCGGGCGTCGAGGTTCCGTGGGCGTTTATGTACTGGATATCCTTGGGCTCCAGTCCAGCGTCCTTGAGAGCACGCTTCATCGCGCGCTGGGCTCCTTCGCCATCGGGAGCGGGCGCGGTCAAATGATAAGCATCGCCTGTCGCGCCATAGCCCACGATCTCGGCGTAAATCGTCGCGCCCCTTTTTAGAGCGTGCTCGAGCTCTTCGAGGATGAGAATGCCCGCTCCCTCTCCCATCACGAACCCGTCCCGGGTCGCGTCGAACGGGCGGGAGGCCGTTTCCGGACTATCGTTGCGTTCGGACAAAGCTTTCATGTTGGCGAATCCGCCGATCGCCATCGGAGTGACGGTCGCTTCGGCACCACCCGTGATCATCACATCCGCGTCGCCGTACTGGATCGTCCGGTAGGCATCACCTATCGCGTGAGCACTGGTCGCGCAAGCCGATACCGTGGCGTAGTTTGGCCCCTTGGCGTTGAACATCATCGAGACAATGCCGGCGGCAATGTCGGCGATGAACATCGGAATGAAAAAGGGCGAAATCTTTCCGACGCCGCGCTCCCGATAGACGTCGTGCTGTTCCTCGAAGCTCTTGAGTCCCCCGATGCCGCTGCCGATGATGACGCCGATGCGGTCCGGGTCCATCCCATTCCGTTCGATGAGGCTCGCATCTGTCATCGCTTGGCGA
>DATHGO010000276.1:0-10792 GCA_035317585.1 Gemmatimonadaceae bacterium
GGGATCGTCATCGTCATGGCTCTCGCCGCGGCTCTGGCACCGCTGATCGCGCGGCAGAGCCCGATCACCATCGACCTCCTCCACATCCTCGAGCGTCCATCGGGGCACCACTGGCTCGGTACCGACATCCAGGGCCGCGACATCTGGTCGCGCCTCGTCTTTGGTGCGCGCGTCTCACTCACCGTCGGTCTCATCTCGCAGGGGATTGCCCTCACCCTCGGCGTGACGATGGGCCTGCTGGCGGGATTTTATGGTAAGTGGGTCGACGAGGTGGTGATGCGTCTCGCCGACGTGACGCTCGCGTTTCCAACGCTGCTCCTGTTGATCGCGATGGTGGCGGCGCTCCAGCCGTCGGAGGGAGTCGTCTTTGCAACCATTGGAATTGTCGGCTGGGCCGGAATGGCGCGCATCGTTCGCGGTCAGGTTCTCGTCGTGCGTCAGCTCGAGTACATCCAGGCGATCAGGGCGCTCGGCGCCGGCGATCTCCGGATCATGGCGCAGCACGTGTTGCCCAACGTCATCGCTCCCGTCGTAATCGCCGCGACGCTCGGCGTCGCGGGCGCGATCATGGCCGAAGCGGCGCTCTCATTCCTCGGCCTCGGTGTTCCGCCTCCGGCGCCGAGCTGGGGGTCGATGATTGCAGACGGACGCGATCTGGATCAACTTCGACGCGCTCCATGGACGTCGGTTTTCCCGGGAGTGGCGATCGGCGCCGCGGTGCTTGGATTCAATCTGCTGGGTGACGCGTTGCGTGACGCGCTCGACCCGCGACAGTACTACCGAGCGAAGAAGGAAGGAGAGGCCTGATCATGACGTGCGCGCCTGAGCTCTGGTGGCGCTCACATAGTTTCCTTTGGAGAAGACGCCCAGGGGGAGTTATATATCTGCAGCTCGAACGGACGGATTTACCGAATCATCAAGAGCCCGGGTAATCCAGCACGATGAGGGCGGGTAATCGCGACGAATACCGGCGCACACTCTTCGACCGCCACGGTCCCGAGGCCGCTCACCTCTTGCAGACGGTCAGCTCCCTGGCCATCCCCGTTGTCGCGGGCGCATTGATTGGCGGTACGCTCGCCGCGCAGAGGGGTTTCCGGCCGCCGCTCATTGTGGTGTCGATGCTTGGCGGTTCGCTCGTTTTCGCGGTGTGGTGGTGGTATTTCGTCACCAGGCTCTCGCACGGCGCCGGCAAAGCGTTCGGAGAATTCATCCAGCCGAGCGCGGCCGGAAGTTACGAGCGGCAGTATTCGCGTGAGGACGCGCTCGTGATGCGCGGCGATGTCGAGGGCGCGCTCGCATCGTACGAGAAGATCATCCTCGAGGCCCCCAATGACGCACAGCCGCGCCTTCGCGCCGCCGAGCTATATGTGAAATCGGGAATGCGTGAGAGGGCGGAGCTCCTCTATCGCGCGGTGCAGCGTCTGTCGCGCGTCGCGCCAAAGGACGACATCTATGCTTCCAACCGGCTCGTAGACCTTTATCTCGCGTGGCCGGGCCACGAGACAAAGGGTCTCCGCGAGCTCAGACGACTCATCGACACTTATCCGGAGACCGATGTAGCTGCACGCGCCCGTGCAGGTCTTGTGAATCTGAAGGGCCAGCTCGGCATCGCCGAGTAAAGGCACTCACTTCAACACGGGGATGACAATGCTGTACCCGACTTCGATACAAGCACTTGTTCAGGCTGCTACCCCTTCTTTCACCGAGACGCTGATGGCGTCGTTCCGCGATGCGTTCTCGATGATCCTGAGCGCGATTCCGCGGATCCTCGGATTCATCGTCGTCGTGGCGATCGGGTGGTTCGTGTCATCGATTCTGGCGCGAGCCGTGATGGGATTGCTGAAGGCGATCCGTTTCGACGAGCTGATGCAGAAATCCGGGCTCTCCGACTTTACGAACAAAATGGGGACGGGCACCGACGCGGCGGGAATAGTCGCCGGCCTGGTCAAGTGGCTCGTTCGCATCGTGGTTCTGCTGGTGGCGTTCGACGTGCTCGGCCTGCCCGCGGTTTCGGATGTGATGCGGCAGCTGCTGCTCTGGCTCCCGAATCTCGTGGTCGCAATCTTCGTCCTCTTTATCGGGGGAATTGCGGCGCGCGCGCTCGGCAACATCGTGCGCGGGGCGACAGCGGAGGGCGGGTTCACCAATCCCGAGACGCTGGCGAATGTCACACGGACCACTGTCTGGGCGTTCGCGATCGTCGTGGCGATCAATCAGCTGGGAATCGCGACGAACCTGATCAACACTCTGTTCACCGGATTCGTCGGAGCGCTGGCGGTTGCGCTCGGTCTGGCGTTCGGCCTGGGCGGCCGTGACCTCGCGTCGCGTACGCTCGAGAACTGGTACGACGTGGCGCAGGATGCGAAACCGAGGAGAAGGCCACGGACCGATGAATAGGGGTGGCGGTTGCGCACTCTAAACGCGTAACTGCAACTGCGAGAAGAGCTAGGTGGGGGGTTCGAGGTGCTAGGTACGAGGTAGGAGGTAGAAGTGCCACTTGGTGCGCGTTACCTCACACCTCGCACCAAGTACCTCGAACCCCCCACCTTACTCTTCTCGCAGTTGGTTTCCTTTCCCGGTGATCGGTTCGACTAGAACATGACCCCGAATGTGATCGGAACGAACCTCAGCGATCCGCCGACCTGGACCTGGTTGTAGCGAGCCTCGATGAACGCGTCGAATCCGCTGAGGGGCATGGAGATTCCACCGCCGACGTTCCACCCGAAATGGTTATGGGATCCGTTGCCAAATCCGAGCCCAGGTCCGACCTCGGCCAGGTACCAACCGGCGCCGGCGATAGCGTAGGGCGAGAGCGTTGCCCGGGGAATCTTGTACACGGCGTTGCCGGTCAAGCTGGAGACATGAACATCGCCGCCACTCTTTAGTCCAAAATGGTTGTGCGCGGCGTCGATTCGAAGGCCGAGCGGAAACGTTGCCGAATTGAATCCCAGCGCTAGAGTGCCGTTGTAGCCTGTGTTGGCGACGTCAGACAGGTTGCTCGTCGGAGTTGCCGCTCCAGCGGCAATGCCGAACTGTACGGGCTTCGCGACTGTCTGCGCGCTCCCGCCGCACGGAAGCGAGGCCAGCGCGACGCCCGCGAGGGCAACAACAATAAGGGAACGCATCACGAGATCTCCTTTGTTATGGATGCTGTTAGACCGCAGCCGTTGGTTTTCCCTCTCCAGAGCAAAGGAGAAATCATCCCTCATAGATGAGGGGCGATCGCCGCCGTCGCCTTCTCCGACGTGATGATCGGAATGACCTCGAACTCGATGAGATCGCTCCAGTTGGAGATCCACTCATCCAGAAGCATTCGATCGTCGCAATCCATCACCTGAAAGCAGCGCTCGAAGTCGGTCGTCACCCAGCTCGAAAGGTACCGCGCACCGTGCGGAGTCATCCGCCCCTTCTCCTTGAAGCGGCGATAGACCGGCTTTGCATCTCCATCGCGGTACGTCTCGATCACCATGAAAAGCATGTGTGCCTCGGTTCAGAGCAGTGTAACGAGGAGGGTCAGCGCGTGCTACCTGGGGCGGTGATCGAATCCACAAAAACTACTACCCGGGCGCGACTCAAACCCAGCCTGTGCCGGACACTAGCCGTAACCTGATGCTCCGCCACGCTCAGAGCTGGAGTGCTGATGCTCGAGCTCCGTCCCAGCTCGCCATCGATGTCGCTTATCCAGCGCCACGCACTCGAAGGAATGACGCCGAAGTCTATATCGCTGTTCAGGTCAGCCGAGAAGTCGACCGTGTCGCCTTGCATGAAGTGTGATGACTGCGCCGGGAAAGCAATCGTCACCGTCGGCCCTTTGTCACGGCATGAGAGCGCTGCTGTGAGCGCGACGACGCTGAACAAAACGCGAATTGCGGAGCGTTGATTCCACATTGTCATTTCTTGCCCCCTCGGATTAGACCGTAATCCCGCGCGCCCTTTCTCAGCAGATGATATCCCCCAGCCAAAGGCTTGGCTGAAGTCAGGTCGGTTTCCGGAGTCGCGCGCTGTCCGTTGAGATAAACCCCACCCTGCTCAATCAGTCGTTTCGCAGCGCTTTTCGAGCCCGCAAGCTTCAATGTCACCATCACATCCAGCAACCCCGGAACCTCGCGTGACGTCGCGAACGGAACTTCCTCACTCAACGCGCGCAACACAGGCTCCGATAGCGTCGTGGGATCCGCCTTCCCGAACAGGACTCGCGACACTTCCTCAGCTACGCGCGCGGCTTCGTCGCCGTGTACGCGAGCAGTCACCTCGCGCGCCAGAGCCTGCTGCGCCTCGCGCTTCTCGGGCGCTGTCTCGATCAGCTTGTCGAGCGCTTCGATCTCCTTCCGGGACAAAAGCGTGAACAGTCTCAGGTATTTTCCCGTGTCGCGATCGTCAACGTTGATCCAGTACTGATAGAACTTGTACGGTGATGTGCGCGCGGGATCGAGCCACACCGCTCCCTCTTCGGTCTTGCCGAACTTGGAGCCGCTCGCGGTCGTCACCAGGGGCAAGGTCAAAGCGTGCGCGGTCTTTCCCTCCACGCGCCGAATCAGCTCCAGGCCGGCGGTGATGTTTCCCCACTGATCGCTGCCGCCCATCTGCAGCGTCACTCCCTCGCGGCGATTGAGCTCCAGGAAATCGTACGCCTGCAGCAGCATGTACGAGAACTCGGTGAACGAGATTCCGCCTTCGATCCGCGATTGCACCGAATCCTTCGCCAGCATGTAGTTGACGGTGAAGTGCTTGCCGACATCGCGCATGAACTCCACCGCCTTCAGCGGACGAAGCCACGCTGCGTTGTCGCGCATGCGCGCGGCCCTGGGGCCCGTGAAATCCAGAAAGCGCTCGAGCTGTTTCTCGATCGAGCGCGAATTCGCCTCGATCTCGTCCACCGACGCGAGCGGCCGTTCCGACGTTTTGCCGCTCGGATCGCCAATCATGCCGGTGCCGCCTCCAACCAGCGCAATCGGCCGGTGCCCCGCTCGCTGCAGATGCGCAAGTCCCATCACCGGCACGAGATGGCCCAGATGCAGGCTCGGAGCGGTAGGGTCGAACCCCACGTATGCGCTCACTTCTCCCGTTGCGAGAGCGTCAGCCAAACCGTCCGTGTGTTGGTAGACCATACCGCGCCACGACAGCTCGTCCAGTAATGAATTCTTCGCTTGCATGCGGGGAAGATAGGGACGCCCGCCCACGGTGTCACCTTCGGTGTATCACAGTTATCTTCTTTACTCCGCATGGCCGCCGACACCAACAACAAACTCCGATTCCACAAGCGGCACCCAACGTTCGTCCGGGTGGTCCTGCTTGCCGTCACTTTTCTCGTCGCGCTCGGCGCCGGGGCGATCTACAGCACCTGGGCCCTCATCTGCCGGGGAAATCAGTGCCCGTCGATCGAGAGCCTGGCTGAGTACACGCCGCACCAGACGTCGAAGCTCTACGCTGTCGACGGGAGATTCATCGCCGAGCTTGGTCTCGAGCGGCGCACGCTGGTCAAGATCGACGAAATCCCGAAGATCGTTCAGGATGCGTTCGTCAACACCGAGGATAAGCGCTTCTACCAGCACGCCGGCATCGACTGGCATCGCGCCGTCGCCGTGGTCCTGCGCTCGCCGCTCCACGGCTACTCGCAAGGGTTTTCCACGATCACGATGCAGCTCGCGCGCAACGTCTTTCCCGAGAAGATCTCGCGCGAGAAGAGCATCATCCGCAAGGTGAAGGAAGCGAAGGTCGCGCGCGAGATCGAAGCGAAGTACGACAAGAAAAAAATCCTCGAGCTTTACCTCAACCAGATCGATCTCGGCCACGGGGCCTACGGCGTCGAGACGGCATCGCAGCGATACTTTGGGAAGTCCGTTCGCGATCTGAACCTCGCCGAAGCCGCGACTCTCGCGGCGCTTCCCAAGGCTCCCGCCCGATACAATCCGGTGCGATTCCCGGAGCGCGCGATCCAGCGGCGCAATACCGTGATCGAGCTGATGCGCCAGAACGGACGCATCAGCGACGCCGACGCCAGCAGAGCGAAAGCGTACCCGCTCCAGCTAGCCAACAAGTCAATTTCAGGCGAGACCGCTCCGTATTTCGTCGAATGGGTGCGCCAGCAGCTCGACGCGCAATTTGGCAAGCAGCTCTACGAGCAGGGACTGAAAGTCTTCACCACGCTCGACCTCGACATGCAAAGCGCGGCCGAACGGGGACTGGAGCGGCAGGCACGCGCGATAGAATCCGGACGCTTCGGGCCGTACAGCCACGAAACGTACGAGCACTACCTCGCTCACAGAGAGGGCGACGAAGGCAGCGGCACTTCACCTTACCTCCAGAGCGCGTTCCTCGCCCTCGACCCGCGCAACGGCGCTGTCCGCGTCATGATCGGCGGACGCGATTTCGACGATTCGAAGTTCAATCGCTCCGTTCAGGCGCTGCGTCAGCCGGGCTCGACGTTCAAGCCGATCGTGTATTCGGCCGCGATTCAAAACGGCAGGTCGCCGTCATATCTCGTCAACGACAGCCCGCTCGTGCTACAGGTGCCAGGTCAACCAGAATGGGCGCCGCAGAATTACGATCTGAAATTCCTCGGTGAGATTCCGCTCCGCCAATCTCTCTACCTCTCCCGCAACGTTTCCACCGTTCGCCTCGGCATGGAGCTCGGCGAACAAACCGTCATTAACGAGGCGAGAAATTTCGGCATCACAACTCCAATTCCTCCGTATCCATCGATCCACATCGGAGCCGCCGAGGTTTATCCGATCGAGCTGATCTCAGCCTACAGCGCGTTCGCGAATCTCGGCGTGCGGGCTACTCCCAATGCGATCGTACGAGTCGAGAATCAGAAGGGCGAGATCCTCTGGCAGCCGACGCCGACCCGCACGCAGGTGATGTCGCCCGAAGAAGCGTGGATCATGGTCGACATGATGAAAGATGTGATTCGTCGAGGAAGTGCAGCCGGCGTGTATGCATCGGGTTTTCATCTTCCAGCTGGTGGAAAAACGGGGACAACGAACGATGGTACCAACGTCTGGTTCGTCGGCTACACCACTGATCTCATTGCCGGAGCCTGGTACGGACTCGACCGGCCGTCGAAGATCAAGGACAACGCGCAGGGCGGCGTTCTCGCTGCGCCGGCGTGGACCGCGTTCATGACCGAGGTATATCGCCGCATGCCGGCGCCCCCGGATTGGCCGAAGCCGCTCTCCATCGTCACGCGTGAGATCGACGTCAGTAGCGGATTGCTCCAGACGCCGTACTGCCCACGCGATCTCGTCACGAGCGAGTTCTACATATCCGGAACCGAGCCCACGCGCGACTGCGATAAGCACGGACCGTATGCGAATCCCGGCCTCACGCCGGTCGATACCTTGAGCACGATTCCGATCACGCCGCCCCCGCCGGGTGGAGTGCGCGCGCCGATCACCGTGACGCCACCCCCGGTCCAGCCGGGCTACGAGCCGGTGCCACCGCGTGGACAACAGCAGCGGATTCCGACTGTGTTCGACACGACAAGGCGGCGCGATACTACGCGCCGCCCGACTGTGTTCGACACGACACGTCGACCTCCACCGCGACGTGACACCACGCGCCCGCGAACCGATACGATTCCGTCACCGGCTCGCCCGCCGGACCCGATCCCGCGCTGATGCGCTACCACGCGCGTTGGGTGCTGCCAATCACCCAGCCGCCGATCGAAAACGGAACCGTCGTCGAGAGCGACGGATTGATCACCTACGTCGGCCCGCGAGCCGACGCGCCATCAGGCAAGGACTACGAGCTCGGCGAGGCAATTCTGCTTCCGGGTCTCGTCAACACCCACACCCACCTCGAGCTCACCGCGATGCGGGGCTTCCTCGAGGATTGTCGCTTCGCGGAGTGGATCGACAAGCTTCGCCAGAGCCGGAATGAGATTCTCGACGCCGAGATGCTGCTCGATTCGGCGCGATTCGGGATCGTCGAAGGTCTCGAAGCAGGCATCACGACCTACGCCGACACTTGCTCGAGCGGCGTAGCGCTCCAGGCGATGCACGAGCTCGGTGTCCGAGGAATCATGTACCAGGAAGTCTTTGGCCCCGATCCTTCGCACGCGGCAATCGCAATGGGCGAGCTGGAAGAGCGCATCGAGAAGCTCCAGCTCGAGCAGACAGGACTGGTCTCGCTCGGAGTTTCACCGCACGCGCCGTACACCGTGTCCGATCCCCTGTACGCCGCGGCGGCGAGCTTTGCAAATGCGCGCCGCCTTCCGCTCGCGATGCACATCGCCGAGAGCGAGCCGGAGTACGATATCGTGGCGAACGGAACCGGTGACTTCGCCGATCGCTGGCGGCGGCGCGGAATTCCAGTCGGGCCGCGGGCACGCTCGCCAATCGCGCTGCTCGAGCAGCTCGGCGCGCTGGAGCGCGGGCCGCTTCTCATCCATTGCGTGCGGGTCGACGATGCCGACATAGAGGTCATGGCGCGTCACCGCTGTGCGGTGGCCCACTGTCCTGCGTCCAATGCGAAGTTCGGGCACGGCATCGCGCCGCTGCTGCCGCTGTTGGCCGCGGGTATTCGCGTCGGAATGGGCTCGGATTCGGTGGCGAGCAACAATCGAATGGACATTCTCGACGAATCGCGTCTCGCCGTCCTCATTCATCGCGCTGCCTCCCGCAAGCACGACGCATTCGGTGCGCACCAGGCGCTGGAGCTGGCGACGATTGGCGGCGCCCGTGCGCTTGGAATCGATTCGCGGGTCGGGTCCCTCGAGGTTGGCAAGGACGCCGATCTCGCCGCGTTCCGGATCGACATTCCGCGAACGACTCCCGTCGGAGACCCGTACTCCTCCGCGATCTTTGCGCTTCCCGGCCGCTCGGCGGAGCTCGTGACGGTGCGCGGACGGGTGCTGGTTGATCGAGGGCGGACGCTTGCCGCCGATAACGCGCTCGCCGAGCGCGTACGGAGTATTGGAACTGCTCTGGCTCATTGGGAGGCCAGCCCGTAGCGAATAACCTGACCGTTTCGGTAAATTCAACCTCCCCACAGTAAGGAAGCCTGGTTCATGACGGCTGTAGATAACCACCACCGTATCTGGCGCGACGGCGAGTTCGTGGATTGGGAAGACGCCACGATCCACGTGATGAGCCACGTCGTTCATTACGGCTCGAGTGTCTTCGAAGGCATTCGTTGCTACGAGACACCCAATGGGCCCGCGGTTTTCCGACTCGACTCCCACATGCGGCGATTCGCGGATTCGTGCAAGATCTACCGCATGCCGCTCAAGTACTCGATCGATGAAATGTCGAGGGCCGCGGTCGAGACGGTCGCTGAGAATGGATTGCCGCACTGTTACTTGCGACCCGTTGCTATAAGGACTGGCGAGCAGATGGGCGTGCTTCCGCACGACACGCCGCTCGAAGTCTTCATCATTCCGTGGACCTGGGGCACCTACCTCGGCACCGATGCGCTCAAGAATGGCGCCGATGTGTGCGTATCGAGCTGGAGACGGCCCGCTCCCGACACGTTCCCAATGATGGCGAAGGCCGGCGGGAACTATCTCAACGGCCAACTCTCAAAGATGCAGGCGCGCGTCGACAACTATGTCGAAGGCATCATGCTCGACTCGTTCGGCCTGGTGTCGGAAGGCAGCGGTGAGAATCTCTTCCTCGTTCGCGACGGCAAGTTGTTCACGTCGACGATCAGCTCGGGAATTCTCAATGGAATCACCCGCGACTCCGTTATTCGGATCGCGCGCGATATGGACGTCGAAGTCGTGGAAACGTCGATCCCGCGCGAGATGCTCTATATCGCGGACGAGCTTTTCTTCACCGGAACCGCTGCCGAGATAACACCAATTCGGTCCGTCGATCGCATTCCGGTCGGAGCGGGGAAGCCGGGCACGCTCACGCTGGAAATTCAGCGCGAGTACATGGGAATCGCTTCCGGGGTTCGGGAAGACCGCTACGGCTGGCTGACACCGGTTCCTTCACGCAAAGCCGAAGCGACGACCACGCGTGGTAAGGTCGCCCGGGAGCCCGTTGGTGACATGTCTGCATCGGCTCTCTAGGTTCGGTTGAGTGGGGTAACTGCAACATACGACTACTGGCTGGGGGCTTCGGGCGGACCGGCTCGGGGCTCCGAGCTAAACCATGAATAACGTAGTGGCAGCACGAAGCTCCTAGCCGGCCCGCTCAGCGCCCCTGGCCGGTAGTCATAAGTGGCTGTTCCAAGAAGTAAAAAGGGTAACGATGCTGACGGGCCAATCGTCGCATAGGTAGTGTATCAGGCAGAGTGGTAGTGCTGTACCAGTTGTATATTTTGGTGGGTTCGCCCAGGAGGAGTGCTTGATCGTTGGTTGTCTGGCACTAAATGCTTCATTTGAGCCATTGACGATGGTCCCGCTGCGCCGTGCGCTGCGGCTGGTGATCGATGGAAAGGCGGAAATCGTCGAGGCAGATTCTGATCGCGTGGTTCGCTCCGAGAGGTTGACGCTGCCTCGCCCGGCGGTGATCCGGCTCATGCGCTTCATCCATGTCCCACGCCGGTTCCGCCGGCAGGTGACGAACACCTTCCTGTTCGCGCGCGACCGCTACCGCTGCCAGTACTGCGGTCGCCTTCAGATCGAGCTAAAGCCGCGCGAATCACTGACGCGCGACCACCTTATTCCACTCTCCCGCGGTGGCGCGAACGACTGGACCAACGTCGTCACCGCCTGCAGTCCCTGCAACACCCGGAAAGCGAACAACCTTCCGCAGGAGATCGGGATGCACCCGATGCATCCGCCGGTCGAGCCGCACTTCGTGCACCTGAGCTGGGCCGTCCGGCGACTGACGCCGACCCAGGC
>DATHGO010000277.1:0-7651 GCA_035317585.1 Gemmatimonadaceae bacterium
AGCATTCTCCGATCGGTACTCTCAGCGTCATCAAGCTTGGGCGTCTCAATAACTTTCCCGATCCCCGCGAGTAACGGATCGTTCATGATCCGTCGGAACGCTCCCTCTCCAATCGCACCCTCGCCGATCAGCTCATGCCGATCCTTGCGCGATCCGAGTGGAACCTTGGAATCATTGAGATGCATCAGGCGAAGGCGTGGTCTCCCGATCACGTCGTCGAAACGCGCCCAGACGCCGTCGTAATCGTTCACGATGTCGTAGCCTGCGGCAAAAATGTGCGCGGTATCGACGCACACCCCGACGCGCTTTCGGTACGGAGGCGGAATCCTCTCGATCAGCTTCGCCATCTCCTCGAAGCTGGAGCCAAGCACTGTCCCCGCGCCGGCCGTCATTTCCAGCAGGAGCATTGCATTTCCCGGCGCGCGCTCGAGACCGATGCCGATTGCTTCGGCGTTGCGCTCGAGCCCGCTCGCCCGGTCATCCATGAAGTTGCCGGGATGCGACACCAGGTACTGGAGCTTGAGCGCGGCGCATCGCTGGAGTTCCTTGGTGAACGAATCGATCGAGCGCTGGCGCAGCACCGGGTCCGGTGACGCAAGGTTGATCAGGTAGCTGTCGTGCGCGCAGACCTCACGAACGCCGGTCTCGCCAAGCTCAGTCACGAAGGCCGTGCACTCCTCCTCTTCGCACACGCGCTCGGCCCAGCGGCTGGCCATCTTCGTGAAGATCTGCATCGCCGTGGCGCCAATCGATTTCGCTCGCGGCGGAGCCTTGCTCGTGCCTCCCGCTATCGAGACGTGGGCGCCGAGCGGGGCAGCTTTGGGGTCGCTGTTGCTCGGCGCGCGAGAATCATCGCGCGGCACGCAGCCATTCAGCTGGATCGACCGCCGGTCCGCCACGCCTGATCTCGAAGTGGAGATGAGAACCGAGAGCGGGATCGCTGACACCGACGGTTCCGAGCGCCTGGCCCTTGATGACACGGGTTCCTTTGCGCACCTCGATCTTGTCGAGCGATCCGTACACAGAGTAGTCCCCTCCGCCGTGCTCGAGGATGACCGTGTTGCCATAGGTGCCCATCTGCCCCGCATACGCGACCATGCCGGCGGAAACCGATTTCACCATGGTGCCGACCGGCGCGCTGATGCCGATCCCGTTCCAGCGGGTGGTGGTGTTGTTGGGATTCACGAAGCGGCCAAACCGGTATAGAAACGCTCCGTTCACCGGCCAGTCCAACCGTCCTATATCCGTCGTACGAATAGAGCTTGGGGTCAGGGCCACCGCTCCAGCTCGCCCGCTCGCTCTTCTACGCTCGGCCTCGAATGATGCGATCAGGTTGTTCAACCGACCCTCGCTCTTCTCCAGCTCCGCGATCCGCGCCTTCGCACGCTTGGTATCCTCCTGCACACGCACGAGGTTCTTCGCCTGCTCCCTTTCGAGGTCCGCGAGACGCGCGGCCTCCCGCTCCTTCAGCGACCGATTCTCGGCCACGCTGCTCTGCAGCCGCACCAGCTGGATCTGCTGTGACTCGATCTTGGAATGAAGCTCGTCGAGCCGGTGAACGAGGCCCTTGTCCCGCAAGGCAAGCAGATGCAGGTATTTGTACCGGGCGACGAGCTGTCCCACTGACTGCGCGGAGAAAAGAACCTCGGCGGAGTAGAGGGGACCTCTCTTGTAGATCTCGATCAGCCGCCGCTGAAGCACGGTGCGCTTCATCCCCGCCTCGCGCTCCGACTTCTGCAGGTCGGCGGTAGTCGTTTGGACCTCGTCGGTGATTGCGATGAGCTGCTGGTCGAGCGATTTCACCATCCGCGCAGTCGCGTCGTGCTGCTTGTCGAGCAGATTCACTTCGTCGCGGATCTCGTGCGCGGTGTTCTGCAGTCCGCTCATTTTTTTCTCGAGCTCGTCGCGCTCGGCGCGGATGCGGGCAAGCTCATCACGCTGAGCGTTGACCCGCGCTTCCGCGCTCTCGGTTTGCTGAGCAGGCAGCAGCGCGGAGAAAAGCAGCGCGCAAAACGCGACCGCGTACGACGTGCGGCTCAAATTCGGCGTAGATGTCTCCCGACCGAGACGAGACTGCCGAGCACGCCCATCATGGCGCCGCCAACGATGCCGAAGAAGATCATCTGGCGATCGAAGAAGATGGTCTCGATGAAATACTCGTTGACGACCCTGTTCGCGACCCAGACGAATACCAGCGCGAGGAGGCCGCCGAGTACGCCTTTGACCAGTCCATCGATCAGGAAGGGAAGGCGAATGAACATGTCCGTCGCGCCGACCAGGCGCATGATGGAAATCTCCTTCGCGCGAGCGAGGACGGTCATCCGGATCGTGGCACCGATGATGATGACCGCGACCGCCGCAAATGCGACACCGAGCGCGATACCGGCAACCGTAGCGATCGTTCGCAGGCGATAGAGCTTATCCACCCACTCCTCGCCGTATCGGACGTCGTCGATGAATTGATAGTTCTTCATACGGTCTGCCACCGATTTCACGTTCGCCGGGCTCCGCATTCCTGGGCGCAGGTGCACCTCGATTGAAGCCGGCAGCACGCCGGACTCGAACACGTCCGCGAACTCGCCCATCTCCTTCCGCGCGCGCTCGAGCGCCTTCTCCTGCGACACGTAATCGACCCGTGCGACTTCTGGAAACTCCCCGATGTCCTTCATCGCCGCCGCTACGGACTCGATGTCCGTGCTGTCGCCCACGAAGGCGCGAACCTCTACGCGCTCCTCCACCTGGTCCAGGGCTTTGCGGATGTTGATCGCCACGAGACCGAACAGCCCGAAGGCGAAGAGTGAGAAGGCTATCGTGACGACACCCAGGGCGCTCAGGAGCGGTGCGCGGCGCGAAGCCGTCAGCGCCTCACGGGCAGAGCGCAATTAGAATCTCTCCGTCGAGTCGGAAGGCGTGTCGCGTACGTCGAAGGGCTCGTCGAACGGTCTCGCCGAAGCCGGCGATTCTGACGAATCGAAGACCACGCGGCCGTGATTGAGCTCGATCGTTCGATAATTGGATCGGCGAACGAGATCCAGATCGTGCGTCGCCATGATCACCGCGGTGCCGGAGGCGTTGATGTCGCGCAGCAGCTGGAACACACCGCGCGTGGCGCGCTCGTCGAGATTTCCGGTGGGCTCGTCGGCAATCAGGACGAAGGGATCGTTGATGAGGGCGCGCGCGATCGCCACCCGCTGCTGCTCGCCACCAGAGAGCTCGCGCGGGAAACTGGTGGCCTTGGATGCGAGACCCACCTGCGTGAGGACACGCGCCACCTTCGACCGGATGGTCGCTTTTGGCGCCCCGGTCACCTCGAGCACGAAGCGGACGTTGGCCTCGGCCGTGCGATCCTCGAGCAGACGGAAATCCTGGAACACGATTCCGATGCGGCGCCGGAGGCGCGAGATCTCGCGCCCACTAGCCGTCTTCGAGCTGACATCGTTGATCCACACCTCTCCCTGGCTGGGCTTGTCGTCCATGTAAAGGAGCTTCAGGATCGTCGTCTTGCCTGAACCGCTTGGGCCGGTGAGATAGACGAACTCGCCCTTCTTCACCGCGAAGCTGACCTGGGCGAGCGCGACGCCCGAGCGCGGATATTCCTTGGCGACTTCGGTGAGACGGATCATCGTTACTGCTGCAACGCCTGCTCTATGTCAGCGATGAGATCTTCGACGTTCTCGATCCCGATGCTCATCCTGAGGAAGCCGTCGGGAATCCCGATTCTGGCGCGCTCCTCCGAAGTCATGTGCTCGTGCGAGCTGTACCGCGGCTCGATGACGAGAGAATCGACTCCGCCCAGGCTGGCGGCGTACGCGAACAGCTTGAGCGCCTGCGCGAACCTGATGGCGGCCGGGCCGGCGCCCCTGATCTCGATTCCCAGCATCCCCCCGAATCCATTGAGGATCGACTTGGCGATCTCGTGATCCGGATGGCTTGGAAGTCCGGGGTAATGCACCTTCGCGATTTCGGGTCGTTTTGAGCACCACTCCGCGATTTGCATGGCGTTTTCGTTCTGGCGCTTCACTCTCACATCGAGGGTCTTCAACCCGCGCTCCAGAAGCCAGCACGCGAATGGATCAGGGGCCTGACCCCAGACCATCATCTTGCGGCGAACCTCGTCGATGAACGGCTCGTTCCCGCATACGACGCCGGCGAGGATGTCGTGGTGTCCATTCAGGTATTTGGTTGCCGAGTGGATGACGACGTCGACTCCGTGCTCGATCGGGCGAAAATTGACCGGGCTGGCGAACGTCGAGTCGACGACGAGAGCGATGCCCTCGTTGTGCGCAAGATTCTGGAGCGAGCTGAGCTCGAGCACGCGGCAGGTCGGATTCACCGGCGATTCAAGGAAGATCGCCCTGGTGTTTTTCTTGAGAGCTTTCCTCCACGCGCGCGGCTCGAGCGGATTCACCAGCGTGACCTCGATCCCCATTCCGACGAGGTCTTCGGTGTACAACTTTCGCGTTCCGCCGTAGATCCACGAGCTCGACACCAGATGATCGCCTGAACGCAGGAGCGCCAGCATGGCGCAGGCAGTGGCGCCCATCCCGCTCGACAGCACCAGCGCCTCCTCCGACCCTTCAAGCAGCGCCAGACGTCGTTGCACCCGTTCAGCGTTGGGGGTGTTCCCGTAGCGGGTATAGAGCAGCCCTTCACTCGTTCCGGTCTCTTGAGCGAAATTGACCGACTGGACCAGTGGGGCCGAGATGCCCGTGCCCGGAGCCGGTGGTGCCGCGCCGCCGTGAATCGCCGTTGTCGACAGTCCCAGCTTGCGTGTCACTTCTGCCACGAGCTCTCCTATCCGAGGTTGCGTGTGCTGCGTCCGGCGTCGAAATCGTGTTTGACGACGCGAACAATCTCCGCTGGGGCGATGCCCAGGACGTCGCGCGCGACGACATTTCCCGGACTCACCGTATCATCGACGACCAACACCGCCAGCTCGTGACGCCTCGGCCCGTAAACCCACACGAGCTCGCCATCCTCGAGCAGGCGCCTGCGCGCATCCGTCGGGTGGAGGCGAACCAGGGGACCGCGCTCGGCATCGCCGATGCGCGTCGCGATGTACTTCGAGACCATCAGCCAGGGCTGGAAACCTTCCATCATGCGTCGAGTCTCATCGGCGTCGAGGTACCGGTGGCGCTTCCCACGGCGACGTACGCGTTGTCGTAGCGGATCAGCAGGCGCCTGCGCCACAGCGTGTCGAGCATTCGCTCGGCGGCATCGCTCGTGAGTCCAATCACCTCCGCAACGTCCGCGCTTACCCCCGCCCCCAAATGCGAGATGATCTCCCACGCCCGCCGTTCCTCGAGGCCGACGATGCCGATCAGTCGCGACTCGCCGTCGGCGTGCTGTGTCACCAGAGCCAGCTTGTGACGCTCCAGCACAGCTTCGATCGCTTCCATGTGCGACTCGCTGATCCCGCGGAACACGAAATACACCTCCCGCCGGGGCGCGTCGATACTTACGTACTGGAGAAGGAGCTTCGCCACGATCTCGTCGGCGCAGGAGAAATCGAGCAGGCCGACGTGCGAGAAGTCGATCACAGTGAGGGCGCGGTCGCCAATACGGTCGAGCTCCTGTTCTATCTCGCATCGAACCGCCGCGCCGGTTGGACGCGTAACGAGGTTCGAGTAGAGCTCACAAACGCTCTTGCGAAGCATCGAGCTCACGTCGATGTGATTGATCACGCCACCCGCTCCGGAATCGTTATCTGCACCTGCGCCCCCGGAAAATATGAGAGGTCCTCCACCAGCGGCTCGTCCTCGTCCCAATCGCCCTTGGGAAGCACGGCGATTCGGGCGGTGCCGCTGCGGATGGAAAGTTTGCCATCCCAGTTTCCAACAAAACGCCTCACTCCGGCAAGTCCTTGACCTCGGCCGGGATCCCTGAACCGGGATGCGCCGCGCATGACGGTCTCCTCCAGGGCCTGCCCATCGTCCCAGCGGTCCTTCCTCTGGAACCCCGGCGCCGATTCCAAGGACTGCCTGAAACCGATCCCGGGATCGGCGACGGCGATAACTACGACTTTCCGGCCGCCGAGTCGAACCCGCCAGGTGTAAGTCTGAACGGCAACCCAGCCGCCGCGCCCCGCGTGCTCGAGGATGTTCTGACAGACTTCCGACAACGCCATTGTGAACCGCATGGTGATCTTCGCGTCGAGATTCAGATTCTTGACCAGCGCGTCCTGCGCTCGCTGCTGGATCTTGTCGACGACGTTGTGGACATCGTCGCTCTTGGAAATCGACGTCACTTCGAGCAGCACGCTCGTCTCCGCCGCCTTCGTGCTTCTCACTCGCCCCTGCAGCTCGTACAGCTCGGCAGCGTGCTTGAAGAAATCCATCCTCGACCAGTAGCTGCTGACGTTCTCGGCCTCCGGGACGTACAGTATCGGACGCTCGGCGCGGGACTGCGCCAGCGCCAGCAGGGCCGTCAGTCCATAGGGAGATGCCCAGCGCGCGTGCCTCGTGTCGACGATGATTTTTTCGTCCAACGGCAGCGGCGCGACCTGATCCAGCACCAGCTCAAAGGACTTGTCCTCGAGGGAATGTGGGACGTTGATGATTGTCGTCACTTGATGCTGAGCTCTCCGCGCAGGTAGTCGGCGAGACCG
Source organism: Gemmatimonadaceae bacterium (assembly GCA_035317585.1). Lineage (GTDB taxonomy): Bacteria > Gemmatimonadota > Gemmatimonadetes > Gemmatimonadales > Gemmatimonadaceae > UBA4720. Next base: position 6,608 of record DATHGO010000277.1, read on the forward strand.
GTAGCGCCGCGATGGTCCACGTTCCGTGCAGCCGCATCCAGCGCGCGGTCGATTGCAGCGTCTAACTTATCACCCGCGAGAAGGCGGGAGAAATAGGTTGCGCCCCAGACATCTCCGCATCCAATCGGGTCTCCGGGGCCCGCATGTCGTCGAATTTTCGCCGGAATGCGCGCGGTCCTGATCGCGCCGGTTACAGCGCCGAGAACGGGGCGTCGCACGTCGGTAATTCGATCGAATCCCGGAGCCGCGAAATAAACAACGCCGCGGCTACCAAGCGTAATGGCTATCGAGGAAACGCCCTCGGCAAAGGCGATAGCAGCCAAGGCCATCGGGTCGCTAGCCATCATGCCCATCTCGTCTTCGTTTACCTGGATGAAGTCGAAGCACCGACACCACGCCGCGGGATTCGGGAGAGGTTGCAGCGTTCGCATCCCATCCGGTTGAACAGCGAGCAGCAGAGAGTGCAGATCGCAGTAGATCGGGCCGCGAAAGTGTTGCCTGATGAGCTGCGCAGTCTCGAGATCGAGCTCAAACCCGCTGATCAGATTGACGTAGAGCGCGTCGAGATTGGTCAGCAGTGGTTTCAGGCCAAGCCAACTCCAGGTGGGAACACCACCGCTCAGTCGCTCACAACGGCGCTCGTCGCTCAGGTAGTGAAGCGCTACACGATTGTTCGGGTGCGGCACCTCGATCGGAGCTGCGTCGGGGGCAGCACGGTCGAGGCGGGCGACGAACTCCCGGGCGGACTGCGCGAGGTCGCTGCCCACCTTGAGGATGGGAACGAATTCCCAGTCGGGCGGGAGCGCGGCCTCCAGCGCGCCGAGCGCGTAGGTGATTCCTCCCCACTCCTCGACCGGCGCATCGCGTGGATCGCGGCCGTGAATGATGTCCCAGACGAAGCTCCCTATGACTCCAACGCGCTTCTTTCGCGTCATCGAGCTTCCGCGCGAGCGATCACTATAGCTCGCCCAGCTTCTGCATCTTGAACGTCGCGATCGCGCCGACGACGCCGGCGGAGAGGGGAAGCGCGCCCGGAACGATGCG
>DATHGO010000278.1:0-2488 GCA_035317585.1 Gemmatimonadaceae bacterium
GCGCGACACAAAGCCCGGGGTCTCGAATACATAGCCGCTCCGGTCTTCGGTCGCCCCGAGCTCGCAGCGGCAGGAAAGCTGACCATCGTTGTGGCGGGCGAGCCGAGTGCCATAGCCCGCCTCGAACCGCTCCTGGCCGTGATAGGGCAGCGAACCTGGCCGCTCGGAGTCCAACCGGAGCGCGCGAACGTCGTCAAGCTCGCCGGAAACTTCATGCTCGGCGCGGCGGTGGAAGCAATGGCCGAGGCGACCGCGATGGCATGGCGCAACGGAATCGCGCCCAGCGATCTGCTGGACGTGCTCACCAACGGCGTCTTTACGGCGCCGGCGTACCAGATGTACGGAATGGCGATTGCCAAGCAACGCTACGAACCCGCGGGCTTCAAGCTCTCGCTGACGCTGAAAGACCTGCGGCTCGTACTCGCGGCGGCCGACGAAGCCGGCGTACCCATGCCATTGGCTGACGTTGTTCACGGGAGCCTGCTCGAAGCGGTCGCAAACGGCGACGGCGAGCGTGATCTCGCCGCACTGGCGGTGGTGGCGATGCGCCGCGCGGGGTTGGAAGAAGCATCGAGGGTGCGTGAGGCACCTTCACCTGGAGGAGAGTTACGTGCCTAAGAAAGCGACGGACGCGATTTCACAGTACCGCGTTCTTGGAAGCACCGGAGAACGGGTATCCGCTATCGGGCTCGGCGGCTGGCACCTCGGCCTTCCCACTGTGGACGAGCAGCTCAGCATTCGCATCGTTCGCAGCGCGATCGATCGCGGGCTGAACTTCATGGACAACTCATGGGACTACAACGGCGGCACGAGCGAGATCCGAATGGGAAAGGCGCTGCGCGACGGATACCGCGACAAGGTGTTCCTGATGACAAAGATCGACGGGCGGTCGAAAAAAGAGGCGACGCGACAACTGAATGAGTCGCTCCGCCGACTTCAGACCGACCGCATCGACCTGGTCCAGCACCACGAGGTGATCCGCTTCGAGGATCCGCACCGGATCTTCGATGCCGAGGGCGCGAACGCCGCGCTCATCGAAGCGCGTACCGCCGGGAAGATCCGCTACATCGGCTTCACCGGGCACAAGGACCCGCGCATCCATCTCCACATGCTCGAAGTCGCGAAAGAACACGATTTCGCTTTCGCCACTGTCCAGATGCCCCTCAACGTCATGGATGCGCACTATCGCAGCTTCGGGAAGCTCGTGCTCCCCGTGCTCGTGAAGCAGAAGATCGGCGTGCTCGGCATGAAGAGCATGGCCAACGGTATCATCCTGAAGTCACGCACGGTGACGCCGGTGGAGTGTCTCCACTACGCGCTCAATCTGCCGACGTCCGTCGTCATCACCGGCTGCGACAGCATGGAGATTCTGGAGCAGGCCCTGGATGCGCTGCGCTCGTTCCAGCCGCTGAGCGCGGCGCAGGTGAAGGCGATTCTAGCGAAAACAAAAGCGGCTGCGACGGATGGCGAGTTCGAGCCCTTCAAGACGAGCTCGATCTTCGATTCGACCGCCACGCATCCGGACTGGCTCGGCGAAGAGCCACAGCGCGTCCGGAAACTGATGCCGGCGTAGAGGATCTCATTCCGCCGGGCTATCCGTAGGTGCTACTGGAATCGCGACACTATTTCGTGTAGGCGTCGTGGAATGCTTCGAGCTCCGATGGGGCCGCATCCGAAACAGCCCAGTAGCTCAACCCGCCATTCGTCCAGTGCAGCATGCTGTACCCTCTCACCGCGTACGAACCATCGGCAGGCTCATTGGGTCCAGTCCGCCACACGAACAGATTTATCTTGTGCAGACGTCGACCGTACGCGAGCGCCGCGGCGGTATGACCATCCACGTAGTCGAGTCTTCCGCCAAGCAGCGGGAAACCCTTGTCGGATAGATCGAAAACCGGTGGCGCAATATCGGTCTTGCCAGTGAACCACGGCTTGACCGTGTGCCTGTCGCTCGATTCGACATCCATGAGATGGCCAGGCAGCAGCGATCGTACATGCGCGTCTACCAACTCGTTCGTGATTCCATTCGTTGGCGACGTGCTCCGCCCGGAGAGTCGCAGCGACCCTGCGCCCCATCCGGCGACCGCGGCGATCAAGAGTCCAGCAGCGATGGGCCAGCGAGACAGCCGCCGAACAGCGGCGCTCAAAGCGCCGTTCCGGGATTCGCGAGGTGAAGACACATCCTTGTCCAACTTCCGTGCTTCCTCGCGGGCCCACGCCTGAAGCGCCGGTGATGCTTCGTAAACTGGAAGCGCTTCTCGCATTGCTTTCCCCAGGTCCGGACGTTCGCTCATGCCACATCTCCGAAATCGACGACGTCATGCAGTAGATCAGCCAGCCGCGCGCGAGCTCTCGACAAGCGCGACATAACGGTTCCCACAGGGACTTCCGTCACCGCAGCAATCTCGACATAGGAGCAGGATTGAAGCTCTCTGAGAACGATTGCCTCGCGGAGCAGCGGCGGAAGCTGGTCGATCGCGTCGCGCAC
>DATHGO010000279.1:0-4447 GCA_035317585.1 Gemmatimonadaceae bacterium
CGCAATTCCGACACGCGATCCAGGCGCTCCCAGGTGAAGAGCGTTCCCTTGCCGTTCTTCTTCGGGGCGCGGCCGAAATGCCCGTACGAGGAGGTCGGGCTGTATATCGGCTTCCTCAGATCGAGGGCTTCGATGATTCCCTTGGGCGTCAAGTCGAAACATTTCCGGACTGCCTTCAGGATTGCAGTCTCGGGAACCGTGTTCGTGCCGAAGGTATCGACGTTGACGGATACCGGCTCGGCGACTCCGATTGCGTACGCCACCTGGACTTCGCATCGGCGGGCCAGTTTGGCTCCGACGATATTCTTGGCGACCCAGCGCGCGGCGTAGCAGGCGGAACGATCGACCTTCGAGGGATCCTTGCCGCTGAAGGCGCCGCCGCCGTGACGGCCCATGCCGCCGTACGTGTCGACAATGATCTTGCGGCCGGTAAGGCCGGCGTCGCCCTGGGGACCTCCGATGACGAAGCGTCCGGTAGGATTGATGTGGAACTTGATGTTCTTGTCGCGCAGCTCCTTCGGGATCACCGGCTCGATCACCTCGAGGATGATCGCCTCGCGGAGCTTCTTCGTCGAGATGTCCTCTGAGTGCTGCGTCGAGACGACGACGGTCTCGACTCCTACCGGAATAAAGTCCTCGTAAAGAACCGTGACCTGCGCCTTGCCGTCCGGTCGAACCCAGCTTCCTTCCTTGGACCGGCGGAATGCTGCGAGCCGTTCAGTGAGGCGGTGCGCGAGTTGAATCGGCATCGGCATCAATTCTTCGGTTTCGTCACTCGCGTAACCGAACATCATGCCCTGGTCGCCCGCGCCTCCGTGATCCACGCCCTGGGCGATGTCCGGCGATTGCTTGTCGATGGTGCTGATGACGGCGCAGGTCTTGGAATCGAATCCCATGCCGGCGTCGTTGTAGCCAATCCGGTCGATCGTGGAACGCACGATCTCGGGAACGTTGACGTATGTCTTGGTGGTGATCTCGCCGGCAACGCAGGCGAGTCCGGTCGTGACGAGCGTCTCGCAGGCGACTCGCGCCATGGGATCGTCTTTCAGTATTGCGTCTAGAATTGCGTCCGAGATCGCGTCCGCGACCTTGTCAGGATGACCTTCGGTGACGGATTCGGATGTGAACAGATGTCGATCGAGCACGAAATTCCTCTGGGGAATATGAGGATGATCGGTGGCAACGGTCGCACGCCGTACTATTCGTGCGCCGAGGATGTTTTAGCCCCACCGGAGCCTTCGAAGATATTTCCCTCGTCGAGGCTGGGCAACCCATCCCGCAAAAATGGAGCATCACCGAAAGCCGTCAGCAGGCGGCGGCGCAACTCCCCTTCGGCCTCGCGGGCGGTCCTCGACTCGAGCGCGGCGTTGGCGGCTTCGGCGGCGACGCTGACGCTCACGCCCCGGACGATGCGCTTGACCAGCGGGACCGCCCTGCCGGCGACGCTCAGACACCGGACACCAAGGCCGATAAGGGCGAACGCCATTAGTGGCTGAGATGCCATCTCGCCGCAGACGGCGACCTCCAGACGATGGGCAACGCCGACATCGACGATGCGCTTGATCAGAGTCAGCACCGCGGGGTGGAGGGGGGTAAAGCGCGAGGCGAGGTTCGCGCTGCCTCGATCCACTGCGAGGGTGTACTGCACGAGATCATTGGTGCCGATGCTGAGGAACGACACGTCGTCGACGAGAGTGTGCACCGAAAGCGCGGCGGCCGGCGTTTCTACCATCACTCCAAGAGGCAGATCGTGCCGATACTGCACTCCCCTGGCGTCGAGCTCGCCAGCTGCTTCGTTCAGCAGGTGCTTCGCCTGTTTCACCTCATCGAGCGTGATGATGAGCGGAAACATGATTCTGACGTCGCCGTGCATCGCCGCGCGCAGCAGTGCTCGGAGCTGTGTCTTGAACAGCTCGGGCTCGTCGAGGCACATTCTGATCGCGCGCCAGCCGAGGAAGGGGTTGGGATCCGTTGGGTAGCTGCCAATCGGAAGCTTGTCGCCGCCGACATCGAAGGTGCGAATCACCACGGGCCGCCCACCGAATGCCTGGACCACATGCCGATAAGCGCGATACTGCTCTTCTTCGTCGGGCATCGTCGCCCGTCCCACGACGAGGAACTCGGTGCGCATCAGTCCTACACCCTCGGCACCACTGTGCGCAGCGAACTCCGCCTCTTCCGGAAGATCGACGTTGGCCCGCAGTGTCACCCAATGGCCGTCGAGCGTCACAGAATCGGCAACCGCCAATGCCTGCAGCTCCTTGTCCTCCAGAGCTTCGACCGCCCGGCGCTCCCGGTAGATCCTGATTTGTCCGGGGGTCGGGTTGATGACCAGAACGCCGGAAGTTCCGTCGAGAATCACGTGCTCGTTGCCGCTCAGCAGCTCGGTCGCGTCCCGAAGTCCGACGACCGCCGGCAAGCCGAGCGATCGCGCCAGAATCGCCACGTGCGACGTACGCGTACCCGCATCCGTCGCAATGCCGACGATCGCCTCGCGATCCAGCTGCACGGTGAGACTCGGCGTGAGATCGTGCGTGACGAGAATCCTGTTGGATCCCTTCGGCAGATCGACGGGATCGTGATCCGGGAGACCGAGCAGGATCGACAGCACTCTGATATGCACGTCGATCAGGTCTCCGACTCTTTCGCGCAGCAGCGGCCGCGCGTGACTGGCGAACTGCTGCCGCCATTCGAACAAAACGAGGTCGAATGCCTTCTCGGCGCCGAGGTTCTGCTGTATCAGCTCCTCGACCTGTCGCAGAAGCTCGCCGTCCTCGAGTATCGAGAGCTGGACATCGAAGATCGCGGCTTCTTCCGGGCCGGCGTGCTTCTCGGCGCGTGCTCGCACGTGGCGGAGCCGCTCTCTCGCCTCTTCCAGCGACGCATGGAAGCGTTTGACTTCGCCGCGTATCGCTTCGTCGGGAATGATGCGGTGCCGAACGTCCGGAACTTCCCACTTGAGAAGGTGGACGAGTCCATCCACGATCCCCGGAGAAGCCGGCACGCCCGCGATTCCCTTGGCCACTAGCTCTCTCCGAACTTGTTCGCGATCACGGTCGTCAGGGCGTCCAGCGCTGCTTCTGCGTCATCGCCAGTCGCACGCAGAACGATCGTGGCGCCGTTTTCCGCCGCCAGCATCATCACGCCCATGATGCTCTTGGCATTCACCTCGAGGTCATCGCGCACGATGATGACATTGCTCTTGAATTTCCCGGCCGTCTTCACGATCTCGGCGGCAGGGCGAGCATGTATCCCCAGTTTGTTGACGATCTTTACTTCGCGCTCAGGCATCAGGTCAGGACCGAGTAGAGAACGAACACCGCGAGAACTCCAAGAGCGATACGCCAGCCTTCCGCGCGCTCTCGGAGCCGCGCCAGCAGCAGAATTCCAACTAATGCCGCACCGATGATTCCACCCACCAGAGCGCGGCCCGGACCAGCGACGCGCTGGAGGGCCAGGGGCAGCGCCACGCCGGCCACCAGTGCGGCGGCACTTCCGATGTACTGGGGCCCGTGCCGAAGCACTGGATTCCCCAGCGCCGAGGCAACGCTCAACCCGCGAGCGAGACCGATCCGAAGTCCCCATGCCCTGAGAAGTAAGTGTCCGGCATTGTACAACAGCAGAAATGTACCAACGACTCCTAATGGCGAGCCGCCGGCTCCGTAGACGCCGATCCCGACAAGAGAGCAGAAAGGCAGCCAGCTAGCCCAGACGAGTCGGTCACCAACGCTTCCGAGAGGCCCCGCCAGCGCCGTTCGAAAGCGTTCGATTTTCGTAGGGTCGACGCCGTCGAGCTCAGCCCGGACGAGCGCGCCCACGGCAACCCCGGCCAGATACGGATGCGCGTTGAAGTAGCGCGATTCGCGCGCCAGTGCGGCTCGATACTCGGGTCCGTCAATTCCCCCGGGCAAATACCTGAGCGCGGGCTCCATGACGAAGCCGATGCCAGTTCCATTCAGCGTCTCGTAATTCCACGAGCCCTGCATGGCGAACAGGCGGAAGTACATGGCGAGCTTTACGCGCATGGGCAGATCAACCGCCCGAGTCGTCGCGGCGGTCATCTCGTCACCAGCAACGCGGCCCACACGAGAAGGCCGGCGAACAGGAACCAGAGTACGTGTCGAACCGAATGGAATACCTTCCAGAGCGCTCCCCCCGCGACGATCGCGGCAATGATCACGACGACCGCACGCGATGGCGCCGAATCGCTACCCCAGATTGCTACTATCGCGCGAACCAGCGGAGCGAAGATCATCATGGCGGTGATCGTCACCAGACCGCCACGCAACAGATCCATTGACATGCCCGACAGGTGGAGCGAGAGCAGCGCGTCGCGCGATCCTTCCTCGATCCTGTCGCGCGTTCGCTCGAGCTGCGACGCAATCAGTCTGCGGAGCACTACCATGCTCCAGGCGCTGATACTCGCGGTGAGCAGAGCGGCCAGCAA
>DATHGO010000280.1:0-14991 GCA_035317585.1 Gemmatimonadaceae bacterium
CCGAAATCGGAGTGGCCGGGAGTGTCGACGACGTTGATCTTCGTCCCCTTCCACCGGATCGAGGTGTTCTTCGCCAGGATGGTGATGCCACGCTCGCGCTCGAGGGGATTCGAATCCATGACGCGCTCCATCACGACCTGATTCTCCCGGAACGCTCCTGCCTGACGGAGCATTTTATCGACGAGAGTGGTCTTGCCGTGATCGACGTGCGCGATGATCGCGATGTTACGGAATTCCAGCTTTGCCATAGCCTTATAAGTTAGCTAGGCGTGCAAGTGCCTCTCGCGATCGAGCATGTCGTCTCTTTCGAGCTGGATCGTCACGTGCTGGATGCCGAAAAGGCGCATCGCATCGTGGATGTGCCCCAGGACGTGCTGGTGCCGTTCGGGCTCGCGCACAATGGCGTGCGCGCTCATCGCCACCACCGCCGGCGTAACCGCCCAGACGTGCAGATCGTGCACCGATTCGATTCCGGGTATCGCCTCCAGCTGTCGCCGCACCGCGCCAACGGGAATGTGCGCCGGCGTCGACTCGAGCAGGATGTCCACCGATTCCCGCACCAGGCGCCAGGCGCCCCCCATGATCAGAACCGTTGTGATTATGGACGCGATCGGATCGGCCATGAGCCACCCGGTGTAGCGGATCGCAACGGCAGCGGCGATCGTCCCGATCGTCGCGAGCAGATCGCCCAACACGTGCAGATACGCGCCGCGGGTATTGAGATTGTGTGACGAGCCGCCGACAAGCACACGCGCCGCGACGATGTTGACGACCAGCCCCAGAGCGGCCACCGACAGCATCAGACCGCTTTCCACGGGTTCCGGCGCACGAAAGCGCATGACGGCCGTCCAGAGAATCCACGCCGAGATGAGGAGCAGTGTCGAGCCATTCACAAGCGCGGCCAGAATCTCCCAGCGCAAATATCCATAGGTCTTTTGCGGATTACCGGGCTGTTTGCTGAACCACGCCACGAACAGCGCGAGTCCCAGCGCCGCGACATCCGTCAGCATGTGACCGGCATCGGCGAGCAGCGCGATCGAGTTCGACAGCAGCCCGCCGATTACCTCGACGATCAGCAGCAACGCCGTGAGCACCAGCGCGATGCGCAGGCTCCGCACGGGCGCGTCGCTCACGTGCGAGTGGCCTCCGGCGGGGTGCGCGCCGTCGTGCTGGTGTCCGTGACCGGAGTTGTGGTAAGTTGTATCCGTGCTCGGTCGGCTGCTCGCCATAATTCTGCTCGTGCTCCTCAACGCGTTTTTCGTTGGCGCCGAGTTCGCTCTTGTCCGCTCCAGACGGACGCGTCTGGAGGCGATGGTACGAAGTGGTGACCGACTCGCCCACTTCGCCGTTCGCGCCTCTTCAAATATCTCCCGCATCCTGTCTGCCAGCCAGCTAGGCGTGACTCTCGCGAGCCTGGGACTGGGGTGGGTCGCGGAGTCGACCGTCGGCGAGGTGTTCGAGCATCTGTTCGCCAACCTTCCCTTCGCCATCGAGCTATCGATGCGCCTGACGCTGGCGGCAACAGTCGCGCTGATCATCGTCACTTATCTGCACGTGGTTTTTGGCGAGCTGGTGCCCAAGGCTGCGGCATTGAATCATCCCGAAGGATTGGCCCGCTGGTTGGCTCCGCCGCTCCTTTTTTTCGCCTGGATCACCACGCCATTCACCTATTTCCTCAACAGATCGTCGCTGGTGATTCTGCACGCGCTCGGTCAGGAAAAGGCGGGCTCGGAGGAAGCGGTGCATTCGCCGGAGGAGATCCGGCTGCTCGTCGAGCAATCGCAGGAAAGCGGACAGATGCAGGCCCACGATGCGGATCTGATCGACGCCGTATTCGAGTTCTCGGAGAAAAACGCGCGCGAGGTCATGACGCCGCGGACGGAGCTGGTGGCGTTGCCGGTCGAGGCGACACTGTCGGAAGTTCTGGACGTCGTTCAGGAAAGCGGGTTGTCGCGTTACCCGGTGTACGATGAGTCGATCGACAACATTATTGGCGTGGTGTTGGCAAAGGATCTCCTCAAGCTCCTGGCTCCGCGCGCCAACACGGAGGCATTCGACCTTCCGTCCATCATGCGCCCGGTGCACGTGATTCCAGGCTCGCGCGAAGTGGAAGAGGTTCTCGCCGATTTCAAGCGACTCAAGGAGCACATGGCGGTGGTTCTCGACGAGTACGGTGGCACGGCCGGCGTGGTGACGATGGAAGATCTGCTCGAGGAGATCGTCGGCGAGATCCTGGACGAATACGACACGCCCGAAGATGCCGAAGCTCCGCTCCACACGCGCGCCGGAGACACGCTGGTTCCGGGAAGCACGCACATCGGTGAGCTGAACGAGCACTTCAGCCTCACCGTCCCCGACGAGGACTACACTACCATCGGCGGTTACGTGTTCGGAGTGCTGGGCCGGCTGCCCGTCATCGGCGATCGCGTGATCGCCGGTGGCGGAATCTTCACGGTGCGCGAGATGACCGGCCGGAGGATCGAGTCTCTGTCAGTCGATCTGCATTCGCTCGGCGACCGCCGCGCGACTGACCGCGAACCGCAATCGACGCACACAGAAGCGTAGCGGCGATCATACTCGACGGGTCGGCGCGATCGAGGCCCGCGATGTCGAGCGCGGTCCCGTGATCCGGCGACGTTCGCGGAAATGGAAGTCCCAGCGTGACATTAACGGCGCTGCCGAACGACGCGACCTTTATCGCCGTCATGCCGACATCGTGGTAGGGCGCGATCACCGCATCGAACTCGCCGCGCATCGCGCGCACGAACACCGTGTCGGCCGGGAACGGCCCGTCGATCCCCGCGGCGCGTGCTGCCGGCGCGAGGATTTTCGAATCTTCGCTCCCGAATCTGCCGCCATCGCCCGCATGCGGATTCAGCGCGCAGAGCGCGATCCGCGGCTCCGCGATCCCGAACCAGCTGCGCAGACCCTCGCGCGTCAATCGGGCCGCTACAGTTATCGATTCCGCGGTCAGCTTCTCGACCACGTCGTGGAGCGGAATATGAGTCGTCGCCAACACCACGCGAAGCTTGTCCGACGCGAGCATCATCGCGACGCGCGCGCCCGTGAGGTGCCCCAACATTTCGGTGTGTCCGGGATAATCGTAGCCGCCGGCGTGTAGCGCGCCCTTGTCGATCGGAGCGGTCACGATGCCATCGACATCGCCCGCCATCGCCATCTGGACGGCTCGCTCGATCGCGAGACCACTCAGTTTTCCCGCCAGCGACGCACCACCCTCGGGGCGCCAGCGTCCGACCGATTCGCCGACCTGGACGCCGGATTCTTCCGGACCGATGACCACAATGTCACAGCGCTCGCCGACCCGTGAGTCAGCGAGCGCTTTGGCGACTATCTCCGGGCCAATCCCGCGGGGGTCCCCGACGGTCATGGCAAGACGCGCTTTCACTTTCTACATCCTGAGTGACACATAAGTCTGCTTCCTCATGCCGTCGAGCAGCTGCCTGATCGAGCGCTCATCGGAGAGCTGGGCGCGGATCTGATCGCGGATCTCGCTCTCCTTGTACTCACCGGCGTCGTTCGCGGTGACCACCTGAAGAACGGCGTACTTGGGTTGGCCACGCGGATTCGCGAGCTGGAATGGGGCGGTGATGGTACCCGCCTTGGCACCAGCGAGGGCAGCAATATAGGACGGCGGCAATGAATCACGAGGGAACGGCTGCAGCATTCCCTTCTCTTCCGTCGCATCGTGGTGCTTCGCGACGAGGGTATCGTACGAAACGCCACGACGCCATTGCGCCGCCACGGTATCCGCTTCGACCTTGGCGGCGGCGACGTCCGCGGAATCGATCACCGGCGCGATGAGAATGTGCCTCGCTTTCACTTCTGCCGACTGCACGCGATCGACTTTGATGATGTGATAACCGAACGCCGTCTCGATTACCGGACTCACCTCTCCCGGGCGCAGCGCGAACATCATCGCTTCGAACTCCGGAACCAGACCGCCGCCGCGGCGATTCCAGCCAAGATCGCCGCCGAGCTGTTTGGTGCCCGGGTCCATCGATTCGCGCTTGGCGATCTGCTCGAAGTCGCCACCCTTCCTGATTTCTACCAGCACCGAGTCGATGTGCGCTTTCGCCTTTGCCTTCTCCGCCGGCGAAGCGTGTGGCGCTACGATGATCTGTCTGAACGTCACGGTTGCGGGGCGCTTTTGCAGGTCGGCGCGGCTACGCTCGAACGCCGCCGTCACTTCTTCATCGGTGACGTTGACCGGCTTGGCCTGCTTGCGCAGCTCGGCGAACGCTTTCTGCTGGAGATTCTGGCGCCTGTACTGCTCGATGAGTGACTTGCGATACTCCTCAGGCGACCCGAGTCCTGCCTTCTTGAGCTCGGCGCGATACTCGTCGTCCGAGCTGAACTGGGACCGAACCTGCTTGATCTGACGGTCGGCCCCGGCGGTGATGTCGGCGTCCGTCACCTCGAGTTTCATTTCCTTTGCTTTCTGAACGAGAATCTCCTCGTCCACAAGCTCGCCAAGCACCGTGCGTGCGAGAGCAGTCTGACCGGCGGAATCAGTTGGGAGCTGCAAGCCCTGTGCACGACGCTGATTGATGGACGTGAGCACGTCGCTCCAGAGAACCGGCTGGTCACCGACGATCGCCACGACGCGATCGATGGGTAGAGACGGCGGCGCCGCCCGTGCGGCGGTGACAGGTATCTGTCCTCCGAGCGCTACCGGCGCGAACACCGCGGCAACGATGAATTGCTTGATCATGGCCGATCGTACCCCGCGATTCAATCGTGGTTCGATCACTTCTTGCCGCCGGGCGGAGTCGATGACGCAGTCGGTGGCGCCGAGGGCGGTATTGAAGGATTCAACGGAACCGCCGTCGGCGGTTGCTGAGCAGTATGCGCCGAGTCAGCCGAGCTGCGGATCTTGGCTGCCTCCTGCACCGCACGGTCAAACCCTGCGTCATTGAACGAGTACTTGAACTTCTCGCGCAGGATATTGGAGAGCGGAGTCGGAACGGCGACGAACGGTGCCTGCTCCTGCACCATGCGCGCGAAATAGCCGTCGATCCGTTTGGCGGCGAGCTTCTCGCGGTCGCCCTCGCTCTTGGCGCTGTCCGCCAGGGACGCCGGCATGACCCCGAGCTGCGCCCACGCCGAGCGAACGGCGTTGGTGAAGCTGGCGTGGAGCTGGGCCAGCTCCGCGGGATCGATTTGTACCTTGGCGCTGTCGGCCTGCTTCAGCACCAGCTCGTTCTTGACGAAGTTGCGAACCAGTTGTACGAGGAGCGAATCGGGTGACTGTTTGATCTGATCGAGCACCCGGGCTTGTGGCGGCAGCGTTTCCAGCCAGCCGACCAGACGGGACGTCGTGAATTTTCCGGCGGTCGAAGTGGCCAGCACGGTCTTGTCGCGCCGGTATGCGTCGGGATCATTGCCCAGCGCTCTCACGATCGTGGGCGCATCCTTCTTCACTTCGATCTTGCCGTTTTGCTCGAGCTTGGCGAGGTAGGTGCTCTCCGCCACGGCGACGCTTCGTCCTTTCGACGCGAGCAGCAACTGGCTCTTGACCTGATCGTAGGTCGGACGGTGGATGATGTGGTACCCGTACTGCGTCTGAATCACCGGTGAAATCTCGCCTGGCTTGAGCGCGACGAGCGCTTTCTCGAATTCGGGAACCATCGAACCCTTGGGAAAGATTCCGAGCGAACCTCCCTGACGCGCTGATTGCTGGTCCTGGCTGTTTTTGCTGGCAGTGGCCGCGAAGTTGGCCGCCGTCACCTTCGCGCGAAGCGCGTCTGCTTTCTTCTTGACATCCGCTTTTTGCGCGTCGTTCATTCCCTGCGTGAGCAGCAGGATGTGGTCGGCCGCGAGAATCTGGCCACTTTCCCACTGGCGCTTGGCGGCGGCGGTGTCTTCGACACCCCAGCCCTTCGACACGACGTCATACCATTTCTTCGCCTTCAGATTGGCGATCGCCGGCCACATCGCTTCGTCGATCAGCTTGGGATCGTTGAGCGAATCGCCGTGCGCCGCGGCGACGCCGAGCAGCTGGTAGTCGACCCAGACATTCGCAATCGACTTGGCGATGTCCTTGCGGATCGGCGCGCGCGATTTGCCGAGCAAGGTCGCGAGCTTGGCGACCGAGAGTTCGGCGGTTCCGGCGCGGGCGACCCAGTCGGTGTGCGCGTTGAGAGCGTCCTTCAACCCCGAGCAGGCCGAGAGTGCAAAAGCCGCTACCGCGGCGAGAGCGATATTGCGTTTCATGTTAAGTCGTACGGGTTAGCTGTCAGGTGGGACGCAGTGTAGTCAGGGCACGGACAAGTCCATCGAGCATCTCAGCTCCTCCAAGTCGGGTGAGCTTGAGCGAAAGCGGATGCGCGCGTCGCACTTCCGCCTGGAACTGTACCTCGTGGAACGCCGCCGAAATCCCCTTCATACGGGGCACCGCGTGCTCGCGAAAGGTAATACGGGCCTCGTTTCCGCGCACCAGCACGGACTCGACATCGGAAGCGCCGCCAAGGATTCGAAGCAGAGCGGTGGCAAAGAAGCTTCGCGCTGGTTCCGGCAGGACTCCGAATCGGTCCCGCACCTCCTCTCTCAGTGCCTCGATCTCGGCGACATCGGTCATGTGCGTGAGTCGCCTGTAGATGTCGAGCTTGGCGTCCTGTGAGGTGATGTATTCGTCCGGAAGGTAGGACGGAACGTCGAGCGAGATCTCGGATGGCTGGAGCCTGGGCGCGTCGTCTCCGCGCATGAGGCGTTTGACGGTCTCGTCGAGCATGCGCAGATACATGTCGAAGCCGACCGCGTGCACGAAACCCGACTGCTCGGGACCGAGAAGATTGCCGGCGCCCCGCAGCTCGAGGTCCTTGAGAGCAATCTGATAACCGGCACCCAGCTGCGTGTGGTGTTCCAGAATGGTGAGGCGCCGGTTCGCATCTTCGTCGATCGAGTCCGGCACCAACAGATAACAGCTCGCCCGGCGGTGCGAGCGGCCCACGCGGCCGCGCAGCTGATAGAGCTGCGCCAGACCGAAAGTGTCGGCACGGTTCACGAACATCGTGTTGGCGTTGGGGACGTCGAGCCCTGACTCCACGATCATGGTCGAGACGAGGACGTCGATCTCCCCGTCGACGAATCTGCGCATGACGTCCTCGAGCTCGCGCTCGCGCATCTGCCCGTGGCCCACACCGATGCGGGCGCGCGGCACGACGTGGCGGATATGCTCCGCCATTCCGTCGATCGTCTCGATTCGGTTGTGGACGAAGAAAACCTGCCCTCCACGATCGAGCTCGCGAGAGATGCCTTCGTCGATGAGACCGTCGTCCCAGGGCTCGACGTACGTGAGCACGGGCGAGCGATCGCGCGGAGGGGTTTGCATCAAAGTCATATCGCGCAGACCGGCCAGGGAGAGGTGGAGCGTCCGCGGAATCGGCGTGGCCGTCAATGTGAGTACATCGGTGTCGAGTCTGAGCTTCTTGAGGCGTTCCTTGTGTTTGACACCGAAGCGATGCTCCTCGTCAACGACGATCAGTCCGAGCTCCGAGAAGGCGACGTCCGGGCTCAGAAGGCGATGCGTGCCGATCACTACATCGACTTTCCCCGCTTTGAGACCGGCTAGCACGACCGCCTGCTCTTTCGGCGTCTGAAATCGACTGAGTGTCTCGACATTGACGGGAAAATCAGCCAGCCGCTCGCCGAACGTTCGCGCGTGCTGGTCCGCAAGGATCGTTGTCGGCACCAACACAACTACCTGCCTGCCGGACTGCACCGCCTTGAACGCGGCGCGGACCGCAATCTCCGTCTTGCCGTAGCCCACGTCTCCGACGAGAAGGCGATCCATCGGTCGAGGACGCTCCATATCGCCCTTCACATCGGTGGTGGCCGTGCGCTGATCGGGAGTATCCTCGAATAGAAAGGACGATTCGAGCTGACGCTGCCAAACGGTGTCCGGCAGGTGCGGCGATCTCGTCGCGACTTTGCGACGGGCGTACAGGTCGAGAAGCTCGACCGTCATCTCCTGAATCGCGGCGCGAGTCTTGTCCCGCTGGGACGCCCATCGCTTTCCACCGAGCGCGTGCAATCTGGGTGGCGGCGCGTCGGAGGTAATGTCGGCGGCGGAGCGGTATCGCTCGATCTGGTCGATGCGATAGAGGGGGACGTTCAGGCGGTCGCCCCCCTCGTATTCGATCACCGCGACTTCGACGGTGCTCTCGCGCACGAACATCTTCTCCATGCCGCGGTAGATCCCTACCCCGTGCTCGAGGTGCACGACGTAGTCTCCGGGTTTGAGCGCGGTCAGACTCTCGAGAGCGGCGCCTGTTGCGTAGCGCCGCGCTCGGCGAAAGCGCCGCTCGCGGCGGAAAATCTCGTGGTCGGTGAGGACCCGGTATCCGGCGAAGGCGTTGCCCCGCGGCGGAATGACGAATCCGCCGTCGAGAACTCCGATCGCGAGGGTCGCCGGCGAGATACGGTCATCGTTCAGAAGCTCGTCGAGACGCTCGGCCTGTCCGGCGTTGTCGCAGAGGATCGTCGTGGGGATTCCGTCGGCGACGATCTGCTTCAGGCGCTTCATGTCGCGCTGAATCTCTTCCGGCTCCCTGAACGGGAAGACTATCCGCGCATCGTCCCCCGAGAGATCGATCGTTCCGAATGCGCTGAGCGCACCAAGCGTAGTGTCAGGAGACTCGAACAGCTCGTCCCGGCTGGGGGTGTCTTCTCCGCGTCGCCGGGCGAGGTCGATGTGGTGCTGTGCTTCCGACCAGGTTCGTTCCATCTCCGGCTTGACGTGAGTTCCACGCGGGACCACGAACAGAGTATCAGGCGGAAATAGTGCGCGAATGGACGAGCGTTCCGGCTCCGCATCGCCGACGCTGATCTGGCCGTCGACCGGGAGAACGAGCGCGACCTCGGCGTCGCGGGTAGACCTCTGGGTGAGGAGATCGAAATGGCGCAGCTCGGTGATGTCGTCGCCCCAGAACTCGAGGCGCACCGGCTCGGCCATCCCGAAGCTGTAGATATCGAAGATCCCACCGCGCACGCTGAACTGGGCGACGTCCTCTACCATGAGGACGCGCTCAAAGCCGATGGCTTCCAGGTGCGCGGCCAGCTCTTCGGGCCGTCGAGTATCGCCCTTTCGCAGCTCCAGTCTCGCGGAAGCCAGCGCTCGCGGGAGCTGGGTCCGCTCGAGCAGGGCCCGACTGGTGGTGACGACGATTCGAAGATCGCCGCGGCCGATTCTCTCGAGCGTCTCGACTCTTTCACCTGCGACTTCCGCATGCGCCTCCGCTTCGCCAAAGCTCTCGCGCGGGGGGTAGAAGGCGACGCCATCCGGCTCCACGAGCGTGCTCAGATCGGCGAGCCAGCGCTCGGCTCCGGCGACGTCGTCGTTCAACACCACGAAGAAGCGATGCGTAAGATTCTTGGAGAGGGTCGCGACGACTACCGCGTCGCTGGATCCGTGGAGGCCGGCTACACCACGGCGCGAGGTGGGCCCGGGAAGGTCGCTCAGCAACTCCTGGTATTCACCTAGAGATTCGAGGATCGAGAGCAGTTGTGGGAGCGGCATGGCGCAAGGTAAATGCGACTCCGAGCTACAGGTAGCCGCTGGCGCCGGTAAATCCCCCGAGAGTTAAGGGGAAGGACCGCTTCCCGGGTAGACTCTGGCATTGACTCTGCCGAAGCATGTTGGCAAATTGTATACAAACCTGGGAGGTCGACATGCGGACGATGAAATTTGCGGCGGCGGTGGGTGCTTCGGCCTTCCTTCTTTGCGTCCTCGCTTCAGCATCACAAGCGCAGGGACGAGCGAAGCAGCGAGCGCCGATCATCCGGATCTATAATTCGAATGGCTCCCTTGCGCTCGAAACCACGAGCTACGTGACCCCTGTCATTGAAGTCGCCGAGAACGCGTACGTGTTCGCGGTCTCGATGGATGTCGACGGTCAGATACAGGTACTGCACCCTGATTTCCCGGGCATCTCAGTCCGGATGCTCGCTCACAAGGAGATCAGACTTCCCAACTTCTTCGCCGGCTTTGCGCAGCAGAGAGCCGGGGGCTACTACTCCTCAGCCTCCTACTCGGGCTTCAGCTCGTACGACGACGGGTACCCGGACTCGCGGGGCACGGTGATAGCGCTGGCGTCGCGGGCTCCGTTCGACCTCGAGCGCATCGAGAGCGGCGGCGACTGGAACATGTCGGCGATCAGGCAGCTGATCGAGAACCGGACTCCTCAGATGGCTGCGCAGTCGCTGGCGAATTATCTGGGCGCCAAAGGCGAGCCGATCGGGCGCGATTTTCTGCGTTTCGCCGGAGGTCGCAACTACAACAGCTACTACGCCTACAGTCCTTACTCCTCCTGCGACTCATTTTACGGATTCGGCTTTGGGGCAATCCGCCAGGCGCAGATCTTTAGTGAAATCAACTTCTTTCGCCAACGCGGACAGGCCGTGAGAATCGCGGGCTTCGACCTGTGCGGGATCCCCATCATCGTCCCGGGCGGCTCGTTCTCCGGCGGGTTCCCGGTGGTCAGGCCGCCGCGCCCTCGCGGCGACACCACCGTCTTCCCCAAAGGTAGATTCCCGGTTGAGGGCTTACCGCACCACCCACCACGAGCCAGTGTGACAGCAGCTCCCGAGGGAATCTTTCCGCTTCCCCGTTCCGGTGTCCCTCAGATGGGCGACGTGACGATCACAGCTCCGAGAGGGCATCGTCCTGAGCCGGGCCTGAATCTGCGCGGTTACGGCTCGCAACCGATGTCGGTCCCTCAGGGCCGAGTCCCCATCGAACGCGTGACGACGCCGCGCCTTGAACCCGCGGCGACCGGCTCGCAGCCCGTTCGTGAGTACCGGCACGAGCCACGCGTGGAATCGCCACCGCCGGCTCGCGTGCCGGATAGACCCAGAGAGTCTCCCCCGCCACCAGCGGTAGTTCACGAGAGACCGTCCACACCGCCTCCTCCGCCGCCACGGGCCGAGACACCTTCTCGTCCTCCGCCGAACCGCCAATAGAGTAGGTGCCAAGAGATCAATCGAGAGGGCTGCGAAAGCAGCCCTCTTTCTTTTTGTGAGCGCCGGAACGGGGGGCTTTGACGGTTATATTTCGACGTTCCTTCCGCTCTCTCCCCGCACAACCCAGAGACACCCGTTGAAGCTCGAGCACATTCGCAACTTCTGCATCGTCGCACACATCGACCACGGCAAATCGACCCTCGCCGACAGGCTGATCGAGGCCACCGGCATGCTGCAGAAGCGCGAGATGAAAGCTCAGGTTCTGGACACACTCGATCTCGAGCGCGAGCGGGGGATAACCATCAAGCTCAACGCCGTCCGAATGACCTACACGTCGCGCGACGGAC
Source organism: Gemmatimonadaceae bacterium (assembly GCA_035317585.1). Taxonomy (GTDB): domain Bacteria; phylum Gemmatimonadota; class Gemmatimonadetes; order Gemmatimonadales; family Gemmatimonadaceae; genus UBA4720. Next base: position 11,328 of record DATHGO010000280.1, read on the forward strand.
AGGAGTACGAGCTCAACCTCATCGACACACCAGGGCACGTCGACTTCACCTACGAAGTCTCGCGCTCTCTCGCTGCGTGCGAAGGCGCTATCCTGGTCGTCGACGCTTCCCAGGGGATCGAGGCCCAGACTCTCTCCAACCTCTTCCTGGCAATGGACGCGGGTCTGGAGATCATTCCCATTCTCAACAAGATCGATCTCCCCGGCGCCGAGCCCGAAAAGCGTCGAAAGGAGGTGGCCGACCTCCTCGGCATCGAGGAGAGCGTGATCCTTCTCGTCAGCGCGAAGGAAGGGATCGGGATCGGCGAGCTGCTCGAAGAAGTGGTGCGCAAGGTGCCGCCCCCCGAGGGCAACGACAAGGCTCCTCTTCGCGCGCTGATCTACGACTCGTACTACGACAAGTATCGCGGGGCGATCCCCAGCGTGCGCGTGGTCGATGGCGTGATCAAGAAGGGAACGCATATCACCTTCGGCGCGAGCGAGTCGGTCTACGAAGTCGATGAAGTCGGATACAATCAGTTGCGGCAGGTTCCGACCGATCAACTCGGACCGGGCGAAGTCGGATACGTGGTAGCGAGCGTGCGCTCAGTGAGCGAGACTCGCGCGGGCGACACGATCTTCGACGCCGAAAACCATGCAGTCGAAGCGCTGCCCGGCTACAAGGCGGTTCGTTCTTTCGTGTTCGCCGGACTCTATCCTACCGACACGACCCAGTACGAGACGCTGCGCGATGCTCTCGAGAAGCTCAAGCTGAACGACGCGTCGCTCAATTACGAACCCGAGACTTCGACCGCTCTTGGATTCGGATTCCGCGCCGGATTCCTCGGGCTGCTCCACATGGAGATCGTGCAGGAGCGACTGCGCCGCGAATTCGATCTCGAGCTCGTCACGACCGTTCCTTCAGTCGAGTACAAGGTCTATCTCACCGATGGAACGATGAAGCTCATCGAGAATCCCTCACTGATGCCATCGGGGCAGACTGTCGCCTACGTCGAGGAGCCGTACGTGAAGGCGCGCATCATGGTGCCGGCGGAGTACATCGGGCCGATCATGACGCTCGGCACAGAGCGGCGCGGCGTCTACAGGAACATGACGTACCTCGACACACAGCGCGTCGAGCTCGATTGGGAATTTCCCCTGGGAGAAATAATCCTCGATTTCTTCGACAAGCTGAAGACAGTGAGCCGTGGCTATGCTTCGCTCGACTACGATATCCTGGAGTACCGTCGCAGCGATCTCGTCAGACTGGACATGCTGATCAATGGCGATCCCGTCGACGCGTTCAGTGTCATCATCCACGAGGACAAGTCGTACGAGTGGGGGCGCAAGATCGCCGACAAGCTGAAGGATCTGATTCCGCGGCAGCTATTCGAGGTTGCCATTCAGGCCGCTGTCGGATCGAAGGTCATCGCGCGCACGAGCGTCAAGCCACTGCGCAAGGACGTGCTCGCCAAGTGCTACGGCGGCGACATTTCGCGCAAGCGCAAGCTGCTCGAGAAGCAGAAGGCGGGCAAAAAGAGAATGAAGCAGGTCGGGTCAGTAGAAATACCGCAGGAAGCGTTTCTCGCCGTCCTGCAGGTGGACTGAGTGGGAGGATCGCTCGTTATTCAGACGAGCTTTCTTGGCGACGTCATTCTCACGACGCCGCTCATCGCCGAGCTTGCGAGTCGGGGCCCGGTCGACGTCCTCGCAACTCCAGGTGGTGCAACCGCCCTCGCCAACAATCCCGGCATCAGGTCGGTCATCCATTACGACAAGCGAAGCACCTACGGGTCGGCGCAGGGTCTGTGGCAAACCCTGAAGGAGATCAAAAGCAGACGGCCATACGAGGCGGCGTATCTCGCCCAGGGGTCGTTCCGTAGCGGGCTCATCGCAATGATGACCGGAGCGAAGGAGCGAATCGGATTCGCGAGCTCCACTGGGCGGCTGTTGTATACGAAGCAGCTTCCGTATCGACCGGAACGGCATCACGCCGAACGGCTCTGGTCGCTCTCGATGTCGGACTGCGCGGATCCTCCGACGCGCGACCAGATCCGCCCACGCCTCTATCCGTCGGATGAGGAGCGCCACAGAGTCGACTTGCTATTGCGCCAAAGTGGGAGCACCGACGCGCCGTTCGTGGCTCTTGCTCCGGGTAGTGCGTGGGGAACAAAGCGCTGGCCATATTATGTCGAGTTGGCAAAGCGACTGACCGATGACTTCAGGATCGCCATCATCGGGTCGAAGGCCGATTCCGAGATTGCAGCCCGGATTACGGATGCAGTGCCGCCTGGCGCGGTGATCAACGGAGTCGGGACGTTACCGCTTCTCGCGTCGGCGGAGCTCATTGGTCGGGCGCAGGCGATAGTGACCAACGATTCAGCACCGCAGCATCTTGCATCGGCGATGGGAACTCCGACGCTGACGATCTTTGGTCCGACGGTGCCGGAGTTCGGATTCGGTCCTCTCGCCGAGCGAAACACGGTCGCGGGGCGCAGCAATCTGTCTTGTCGTCCCTGCGACCGGCACGGCCCGCAGCGGTGTCCTCTTGGACACTGGCGTTGTATGCGCGAGCTGACGCCGGATTATGTCTCGAGCTTGTTGCTGGAAGTCCTCAACCCACCGGTGCCCGTATGAAGGCGAAGGAGCGTTACATCGTCGGAGTGGATCTGGGCGGAACCAACATTGTCGCGGGCGCGATGCCCGTCGATGGCAGCCGCGAGATCGCGATGCGCACCACGCAGACACTCGCCGATGGCGGAGCTGCCTCTGTTGTCGATCGAATCGCCGGAATGATCGAGCAGGTGATCGCGCAGACGATGTCGGAGACCGGGGCCGACAGGTCCGCCTTTCTGGGAGTCGGCATCGGATCGCCGGGACCGCTCGATCGCGAGAAGGGCATCGTCATCGTGACGCCCAACCTTGGCTGGAAGAATTTTCCGCTGCGCGACGAGATCTCGAGCCGAGTTGGTCTCGAAGCCACGCTCGATAACGATGCCAATTGCGCCACGCTCGGCGAGTTCTGGTGCGGTGCCGCGGTCGGTGGCCGAAACGTGATCGGCATGACTCTGGGAACCGGAATCGGTGGCGGACTGATTCTCGAAGGGAAGCTGTATCACGGCGCGTCGGACGTCGCGGGAGAGATCGGTCACACCACGATCGACTCCACGGGACGCCGGTGCAAATGCGGGAATTATGGATGCCTCGAGGCGTACGCTTCGGGGCCGGCTATCGCTGAAAGAGCGCGCGAGGCGCTGCGCGGCGACGAGAGCGAGTCCATTCTCGTGAGCATGGTCGACGGCGACCTGCGCAAGATCACCGCGCAGACCGTCTACGACGCCGCGAAGCGCGGCGACTCGACCGCCAGAGAGGTCGTCCGCGAGACCGCTCGCTTTCTCGGGGCGGGTGTGTCGAACCTGCTCAACCTCTTCAACCCGGATACGGTTGTCCTCGCCGGCGGAGTCACCCAGGCAGGAGACGCGCTCTTCCGACCGTTGCGCGCAGAGGTGAAGCGCCGGGCATTCAAGCCGGCCGTCGAAGCGTGCCGCATCGTTCCGGGCGCGCTTCCCCTCTCCGCCGGCGTCGTCGGCGCGATCGCGACGTTCAAGATGCAGAAGCTGGGCGAGCTATAGTGATCGCTCGCGCGGAAGCTCGATGACGCGAAAGAAGCGCGTTGGAGTCATAGG
>DATHGO010000281.1:0-24022 GCA_035317585.1 Gemmatimonadaceae bacterium
TGCGTATACGTCTTCCCATTCACAGTCAGCTTCGCCGTAAAGTTCCCAACGTAATGCCTGTCGAGCGGACCACCCTCATCCGCGGGAGGAGCGCCACGCGGGCGGGGTCGCAACGGGTTCCACGTCACGCGATGCATTCCTGCGGTTTGAGACGGCAGCGTCGGGCGAGGCTGCCAGAGTGGAGATACCCTTGGAATGCCTGTGGGTTGCGCGCCGCTTCCGGCTCCCCGACCAACCGGCGGACGCTGAGCATTAGGATCGCTCGAGAACGTTTGTACCACCGCTCCGTCCGCCTCGACGATCTCGATCACCACCGGCGTGGTGGACGTTCTCTTCAGGTAGTAGTCGATCGCCGCGCCGTTTGGTGGATTCTCCGCCTGTGGCTCGTCTTTCTGCAGGGGCGTTCCATTGTCCGTGCCTTCGATGAAGTTGATCGCATCCGCCGGCTTGAAGAGATAGGCATCGTCGCGGGTTACCGCGTCACTCAGTTGCCGCAGTGGACTGATGTCGTCGATCACCCAGAAGCCGCGTCCGTGCGTCGCGACGATGAGATCGTTGCCGTAGAACTCGAAGTCGCGCACCGACGTCACCGGCACGTTTTGCTGGAGCGACTGCCAATTGTCGCCATCATCGAACGAAACGTGAATGCCGCGCTCGGTACCGGCAACGAGCAGTCCCCGCCGCCGTGGATCTTCCTTGACGACGTGCACGTAGACTCCGGGCGGCAGCCCCTTGGTAATTCGCTGCCACGTCTTCCCCATGTCGCGCGTGCGATAGATGTAAGGCTCGAAATCCTGGAGCTGATGCCGATCGACACTGGCGTACGCCGCGCCCGGGTCGAAATGCGACGCCTCGATCATCGTCACTCTGCTCCACGGCGTGATCACGTCTGGAGTCACATTCTCCCAGCTCTTGCCGTCGTCAGGCGTGAGCTGGATGTATCCGTCATCGGTTCCGATCCAGATGAGCGGTGCGCGCAAAGGCGAAGGCGCAATCGTATAGACGACTCCGCGCTTTCCATTGCGATCGACGGATGCCGCCGCGGTCGCATCGAGCGTCGGCGGGATGAAGATTTCCGGACGAGTGAGATCGGGACTGATCAGCGCCCAGCTCTTCGCGCCATCGGTAGTCTTGAACAGGAATTGATTCGCGTAGTAAAGAGAATGCGGATCGGCCTTCGAGAAGACCAGCGGCTGCGTCCAGTCACCGCGCGCGGGCTCCGGAGATTTCGGACTCGTCGTACCCTCGACCGGAGTGTTCGCGTCGAGATTCCAGCGCTGGCCATCTCCTCCGAAAACCACACCGGGATTGAGCGGATCCCCAGCGGTATAACCGCTCTCTCCTCCCGGTGCGATCGGCTCCCAGTCGTGCATCGATATCTGGGCGAACTTGCCGCGAGAGCGAACGGCGATCGCGCCCGAGTCCTGCTGCGCGCCGGTCACCCAATACGGAAACCGATAATCGACCGAGAGATGATATATCTGCGCCGTAGGCTGATTGAGCCACGAGCTCCAGGTGACGTCGCGTGGATCATTGGATCGGGCATTCCGTGTAATGATGGCGCCCTGATCGCTGGCGACGATCATCGTGTTCGGATCTCCAGGGTAGATCCACGCCTGATGATAGTCGTCGCCGCCCGGAGACCCGCGAATCACCACCCACGTTTTTCCGCCGTCACGCGTTCGGTTGACCGCGACGTTCGGCACATAGACGGTATCGGCGTCGGTCGGATCGACGGCGATCTTCTCGAAGTACCAGCCTCGTCCCCACAGTGCCGGGTCATTGGAGAGGCGAGTCCAGGTGGCGCCCGCATCATCTGACCTGAAAAATCCGCCCTGGCCGGGAGGTGGGCTCGACGGTCTGGCGCCAGCCGGTGACGGCTGCGGTGCGGGAGTCCCCAACGGAGGCTCGACCTGCGGCGGAGCCTCGGGCACGAGACAATCTACGATTGCATAGAGGCGATTCGGATTCGTCGGCGCGATTGCAATGCCGGTTCTTCCGATTCCCTCTTTTGGCAACCCGTTCGTGAGCTGTGTCCACGTGCTGCCGCCGTCCGTCGACTTGAAGATCCCGCCGCCGGGACCGTTCGTCGGAGCATACGTGAACCAGGGCGGACGTCTGGTGCTCCAGAGGCCCGCGTAAACGATCTGGGGGTTGGAGGGATCGATGACGACCTCGACGGCGCCGACGTTCTCGTCGCCGAGGACTTTCTGCCAGGTTCGTCCGCCATCTCTGGAGCGGAAGATTCCGCGTTCCTTGTTCGCCGCGTAGAGCTTCCCGATGGCGGCGACGAATACGTTGTTCGGATTCTTCGGATCGATCGCGATCTTCCCGATGTGGTGCGTCTCGTCGAGCCCGAGGTGAGCCCAGGTTTTTCCCGCGTCGGCCGATTTGTAGATGCCGTTGCCGTAACCGACGGAATCGCGCAGCGTCGACTCACCGCTGCCGACGTAAACCGTATCCGGCGCCGACGGCGCAATCGCGATCGCGCCGATGGATGCCGTCGATTGTCCGTCGAAGATCGGGGTCCAGACTCTTCCTCCGTCGATCGTTTTCCATACGCCGCCGTTGACGGCACCGAAGTAGAAATCGTTTGGACGGCCGGGAACTCCCGTCGCGGCTGCCACCCGGCCACCGCGGAACGGGCCGAGCATGCGCCAGCGGAGGCCGGAGTAGAGATCGGGTGAAATCGGTGCGCTGAGGATGCCGTGTTCGAGCGATTGGCTCGAGGCATTGGGCGGAGGCACACGCAAGAGACCGCGAATGTCCGGCGGGAAGATGGACAGCGCGATTCCAGTTTGTCCCGCCCGGATGACGAAGTCTCGTCGGGAAAAGACCGACTCCGGTGTTGGTGCTTCTTTCAAGGTCTGATCCTTCTGGCGTTCGTTAGTCGGGTAAGATAGCCACGAATCGTGCGGCTACGAGTGCGTCGGGACCGACGTATTTCCGTAGATCCCGAGTGCAAGATGCAAGTAGATTTGCAGAACAAGGCCATTCTGGCACGGACTACGGACTTGGCCGCTGCGCTAACCTATTGGCGCACAACGAGTTAGATGATCATATCCCCCGTGGAACAAGCGTTGCCTTTAATGGGGTCGCCCTGCTATCGGGACCGCTGTTTCAATCCGCTGGATGCTAAGATAGTCGCCGGCGATATCCATCTGTTTTTCAGGAGATTTTCCAATGTCGAGCAACAAGAAAGGCTTTACACTGATCGAGCTTCTGATTGTCGTCGTCATCATCGGCATTCTTGCCGCGATCGCGATTCCGAAGTTCGCGAACACTAAGGACAAGGCGTATGTCGCCGCGATGAAGTCTGACCTTCGCAACCTTGCGACCTACGAAGAGCAGTACGCCGCTGACAACAACGGCGCGTACTTCGCAGGAACCGCGACGATGGCTGGGCCCCTTCAGGGCTTTACGCCTTCGCAGAACGTGACGATCACGGCTGTGATCGCCGCGGGTCCTCCGCAGAGCTGGAGCGCGACTGCAGTTCACTCGCAGTCAGCTAAGACTTGCGATAACTCGACCGGTGTGATCGTCTGCACCTGATCAATTTCCCAGGTTACGACAGAACGGGAGCGTCGAAAGACGCTCCCGTTTTGTTTTTGGGTTATGGGCTTCCGGCCTACTGCCCCCCCTTACCCACTCCTTCCCACTGGGCGCGGTTGATCAGTACTATCGGCTGAAGCTTCTTCGCGCCCAGATCGGTGTTCAGAGCCGCCAGGTCCTTGGCCGCCCACGCATCGAACGCGACGACGACATCCGCGAGCTCGCGCCCGATCGCTGCGGTGCGGTCCACCTGCATCTGCGATGGGCGCCCGTCGTAGAACACGACGGCTCCGTACAGGTCAGTGAGATTCTCCCGTAGCCGCTCCTCACCGGTAATCATCCCACCTTCCTTGGTCGCGACGATCTTCTTGCGCATCACATCGGCCGCCGACGACGCGTCGTGGAGACGCTGCGCCAGCGGGTCACCCGCGGGCAGCTTCGACGCGCGGTCCTCGAGATCCGATCTCACGCCATTCATCCGCTCCACCGCGAACGACATATCGCCGAGCATCCCGACGAGTTTGTTGGCGAGGGCGAACTGCGCCTGCCGGTCCGCCATCGTGTGCGTCTCGCGCGGGTCGGACACGAGTTGGAGCGGCGTCGTGTAGACCTGATTGTCCTTGGTCATCTTCACCGTGTAAGTCCCGGGAAGAACCCTGGGACCGTACGCCGCGCCGAACGCCGCGCTGGCCGCGGGAGGTACCTTCGGCGCCGGCAGACGCATCGACCACTTCACTCTGCTGAGGCCGCGACGCTTCGCGCTCGGCACCGTTCCCACGACGTGACTCGACGGATCGAGGACTTCGATTTTCATGTCGCCGAAGATGTGCCGCTTCTTCAAATAGTACGTGATCACCGCGGCGTCCGAGGAATTGTCGCCGACGTACGCGGCGTCGCCGTTCACCCAGCCGCCCTGCGCGGGAATCTTTTGCGCTGTCGGTCTCGCGCGCATGAACACCACATCCTGCGCCAGCGTCGCCGGCGTGAGGGCGCGGAGCGGGGTGATGTCATCGATGATCCAGATGCCGCGGCCGTGGGTCGCGATCACGAGATCGTTGTCGCGTGGGTGAATCGCCAGATCACGCACGGCGACCGCCGGGAAATCTCCACCCTTGTACCGCGACCACTGCGCGCCACCATCGAGCGAGATCCAGAGCCCGAACTCGGTGCCGAGGAAAAGGAGATTCGGATTGACCAGGTCCTGCCGGATCACGTGCGCGTAACCGCGAACAGGACTGCCGGCCGCGACGAGCGACGTCCACGTCTTGCCGTAGTCCGCCGATTTGTACGCGTAGGGGCGCATGTCGCCGAAGTTGTGCAGGTCGAACGTCGCGTACACGGTACCGGGGTCGAAGTGACCCGCGTCCACGTACGACACCCACGCCGACTTCGGTAGTCCCGCAATGTTGCCGACGACGTTCGTCCACGTTTTGCCGGCGTCACGAGTCACCTGGAGATTTCCGTCGTCGGTACCCGCCCAGATCACCTTCGGATCCTTTGGCGATTCGGCGATCGCATAAATCGTCGTATGCATCTCCGCAGCAGAGTTATCCACGGTCACGCCGCCGGACTGCTCCTGGAGCTGCTTGGCCGGATCGTTGGTCGAAAGATCGGGCGAGATGCGGTCCCACGTCTGACCGAAATCGCGGCTGCGGAAGAGATACTCCGAGCCGATGTACACAGTGCCGTTTCGCGTCGGACTGACGTGGATCGGCGTGTTCCAGTTGAAGCGGAGCTTTTTCTCCTGATACCGCGGCAGCGGTTTTATCGGACGCGTCTCGTGCGTTTTTCTGTTCACGCGCCCGATCTCACCACCCTGGGCTTCGGCGTACAGATAGTTCTGGTCCGTCGGATCGACGAACATCCAGAACCCGTCGCCTCCGTACATGTTTTCCCAGCGGCTGTTGGTGACGCCGCCCGGATACTCCGAGTCGCCGACCCAGGAGCTGTTGTCCTGCAGACCGCCATAGACGTGATATGGACGGTCGTTGTCGAGGCTCACGTGATAGAACTGCGAGATCGGAAGGTTCTCGCCCTTCCACCACTTGTTGCCGCCGTCGTACGAATACCAGACGCCACCATCGTCCCCCGTGATCACACGGTCGGTGCTGGTCGGATCGATCCAGATGTCGTGAAAGTCCCCGTGCGCGCCATTGCTGATGCCGCTGAAGCTCTGCCCGCCGTCCGAGCTGACGACGAGCGGACCATCGGGCTTGAAGACGCGGTTTTCATCCTTTGGATCGACGATGAGATTGGCGAAATAGAACGGACGCCAGATCATCGCCTGGCTGCGGTCGCGCATCTCCCAGGTGCGTCCTCCATCGCTCGAACGATAGAGCGCATTTTTTGGCGGAACTGCTTCGATGAGAGCGTAGACGACGTTGGGATTCGACGGCGCAACCGTTACGGCGATGCGGCCCCACGGTTTGGCCGGCAAACCCTTCGCGCTCGACTCGTTGAGATCACTCCACGTCGCCCCTCCGTCCGTGCTCTTGAACAATCCACTCGCGCTCGGCGCCGTCTCGCCATCGCCGCCTGAGCGGAACGTCCAGCCCTTGCGGCGGAAGTCCCACATTCCCGCGTATACAGTCTTCGGATTCTTCGGGTCCATCGACATCATCGAGCAACCGGTTGACGGATTGGATCCTCTCAGAACCCTGGCCCACGTCTGTCCGCCGTTGGTCGTCTTGTAGACTCCGCGATCCTCGCTGTCGCTCCACAGCTTTCCCGGCACGCAGGCGTAGACGGTGTTGGGATCGGTGGGGTCGATCAGAATCTTCGAGATACGCTCCGATTCCCTGAGACCCATGTTGGTCCAGTTGTCGCCGCCGTCGTTCGATTTATAGATGCCGTCGCCGATCGAGACGCTGTTGCGGGTCCAGGATTCGCCGGTACCGACCCAGATCACTTTCGGATTCGTCGGGTCGATGGCGATCGCACCGATCGACTGCACCGGCTCCTTGTCGAAGACCGGCTTGTAGGTGGTGCCGCCGTTTTCGGATTTCCAGACACCACCGCTCGCGGCGCCTATGTAAACCGTCAGGCGATTTCCTTCGTGAACGGCGGCGAGCGCGGCGATTCGTCCGCTCATTGCCGCGGAGCCGATGTTGCGGGCGCCCAGACCCGAGATCGTCTCGGAATCGACTTTGGCGCCGGCGGATTGGGGGAGTTGGCCAAGAGCGCCGGTGGCAGCCACCGCGAGGAGGGTCATTCCGCCGAAAGCGGATTTGCGGATTCCAGTCATCAGAGTGACCCTCCGCCGGCAGGGGGCTTGGGCCTCGTGTAGCGCGCGCTGTCTATCGGAACGTTGAATTCGATCTTGTTGAACGTGATTTTCTGTGACCCTGAGCTGCCCTTCTGGCGCGTCTCCATGGAGAAGGGGAGGTACCAGCCGCCTACCAGCTTGTAATCCCCCAGCGTCGTTTCCGATTCCTGCGGCGTGCCGCGAATGATCCGCTTGGTGTCGTACTTGATCGGTACGTAGGAATCGGTGTCCATATAGTAGTAGCGGTTATCGCCGCTCTTGAGGGTGACCTTGAGCTTGTAAACGTCGGTGCCCTCGACCTGGTCCAGGCCCACGAATTCGACCTTGTTGCCCTTCTGCTTGTAGTTGATGAGGGGCTCGTCGAAGTCGGAATCCTCGACGATCGAGCGCATCTCCTCTTCGCTCAGCGACTCCGGATCTTTCTTACCCCCGAACGGGTCGATCTTCCAGCCGCTCGTGCCATCGTAGGCGTTGATGCCGGTCATTCCCTGGATCGAAAACTCCTCCCGGACCTTGTTGGGGCGGGAGCTTTCCTCGATGACGATGGCCTCGAATCCATCGTCGCCCGTGTATTTCCCGATTCGTCGCAACGTCCTTATCGCCTGAATCTTGTCGGCGCCACCAACGGTCTTGGTGTATCGGGCGATGATGTCGTCGGCGGTGGGGGTGGACTGGGCGCCGAGCGGAGCACTGATGGCTGCGACGCTGGCGAGAGCGAGAAGGGCGTTACGCATGATTCCCTCGGAAGAGGCCGTTCATCAGAACGTTGCTACTGCCGCGAAAGATTCTGCGCGTCAGGGGAATTGTTTGTCAATGATGTCCTGGGTCTTCACCGACGGACTTCTCGCGCAGCTTGGCGCGGAGCTCCTCGGTGAGCTTCTTCCCGAGGTCAGGCCGATCGTGAAACGCGGCCGGTGTGTTCTGGATCAACGCAATCTTCCAGCTCCCCCCCTTTTGCACCGCAACTACCGACTGTACCGCGTTGAGCGCGGGATCGATGTCGTCCTTGCCGGGTGGCACCAACCCGGTGTTAGCTCGCAGTAACGCAATGTCATTTGCCAGCAGTCGCACCTCGCGCACGATCGACACATAGCGCGGCGTCTGATGATGGGTGAAGATCTCGGTGAGATGAGCGCCAACTTCCAACTGGCCGTTCACCTGACTTCCGTCGAACCCCACCAGATTGGCGTCCGAGGCAAAAAGAAGCGCGTAATCGCGTGCGTTGCGCTTGTCCCACGCTTCCAGCAGATGCGCGTAGAGCTCGCGCGTCTTCCGGTCCCAATCGGGGCTCGATGGATTATCAGCGCTCACCGGCCGGATTCTCCCTGGGTTCGGTTGAATAGCGCCTCGATGCGGCGATCAGGTATCAGCCACGACAGCGCCACGGACACGTAGATGACATCGGACAGCAACTGGTTCACGAAGGCGAGTGGAATGGCGATCGCGTACAGCACCACGGAAATCTTTCCCTTCGCATCGTTCCCGACCGCAACCTTGAGCCTCGAGCTCGCGCCCTGGCTCCGGACGATCGTGCGCTCGAGTATGTAGTACGCGATACCGGACATCATGAGCACCACACCGTACAGGGCGGTTGGAAGTGACGCAAAGTGATTCTCTCCCATCCACCCGGTCACGAACGGCATGAGCGAGAGCCAGAACAACAGGTGCAGATTCGCCCAGAGTATCCCACCCGTGACCCGGTCGGTGAGATAGAACATGTGATGATGATTGTTCCAGTAAATCGCGATGACGATGAAGCTGAGCACGTACGTAAGAAATATCGGCAGGAGTCCCGACAGCGAGGCCAGGTCGGTGCCGTGCGGCACCTTCAGCTCCAACACCATGATCGTGATGAGGATCGCGATCACTCCATCGCTGAACGCGCTCAGCCGTTCATTGCCCATTGTGTCGCATGCTCATCCCCAGCGTTGAAACCCGATACACAATTTACAGCGCCTCGACTGTGCCGGTAGCGAGGTTCCGGCCGCGGTGACATCGTTGACTACCCACTCTGAGGAGGATCGATCAATGGCGGGTCAGGGATCAGCAGGCAATGTCATCGCCGCGGTTTGCAGCTTCTTCGTTCCCGGGCTCGGGCAGCTGGTTCAGGGCCGACTAGGGATGGCGATTCTTCAGTTCGGCCTCGCCGTCGTTCTCTGGATCTTTCTGCTGGGCTGGGTAATTCATCTCTGGTCGATTCTCGACGCTGCGCTGTGGAAGCCACCTGTCCCCACGTCCTAATGGTCGCCGTTTTCCGCATGAATACTGGGGTCAACCGGCGCCTTGGTCCGACAGCGGCGGACGTGCGGAGCGAGGCACGCGGGAGAGATTGTCGATGATAAAAACGCTCGGACTGACTCATCTCGCGCTGATCGTAAGCGACCCGGAGAGATCGTTCCAGTTCTACCACGACGTGTTCGGGATGCTGGCTGTCTATCGGGAGCGGCATTTCATCCAAGCGCAAACCCCAGGCGCCCGCGACGTCCTCGTGTTCGAGAAGGGCACCGACGGCATCGGAACCTCCGGTGGCATCAAGCATTTCGGGTTCCGTCTGTCGGACGCGCGCGACATCGACAAAGCCGTGACCTCCATCGAGCGCGCGGGCGGGAAGATCAAGGACCGCGGCGAATTCGTTCCCGGAGAGCCGTACGTGTTCTTCACCGATCCCGATGGCTATGAGGTGGAGGTGTGGTACGAACTGCCTACGGACACGGGGCGGTAGGCTTCCGTGAACTACAACTGCGAGAAGAGCTAGGTAGGAGGTGCGAGGTGCTAGGCAGGAGGTAGGAGGTAGAGCGCCACGTGGTGCGCGTTACCTCATACCTCGCACCTAGTACCTCCAACCTTCTACCTTGCTCTCCTCGCAGTTGCAGTTCCATTCGCCGCGCAGTGACCTTGTATCTCTTTGATGATTCGAGGATACTTTTGCCTGAGATGGACTCGCTCAGATTCAGACCGGCAGTATCCGGAGATGCGGCTCCGCTCGGCCGCTTGCTCGAGCAACTGGGGTATCCTACTGATACCGCTGAGATCCCGGAACGGATCGAAAAGCTTCACGCGCGGCCGGGCACGATGGTGCTCGTCGCCGAGGATGAGCGCGGGGAGCTGCTCGGCGTGGTGACGGTTCATCTCTTTCAGTCGATCCATTCTACGGAGCCCGCCGCGTGGCTGACGTCCCTCGTCGTCGAGGAGCGGGCGCGCGGGCAGGGTGTCGGATCCGCGCTCGTTGCGCGCGCCGAGGAATGGGCAATCCAACACGGTGCACTCCGTATCTCGCTCACGTCGGCGCTCCACCGCGAGCATGCGCACGAGTTCTACAAGACGCGCGACTACGAGCACACCGGCGTCCGGCTGACCAAGGTTTTTGTGAATCGTCTGGGCGACGCTCCGCCAGGCCAGAGCCGCTCGGCGAGAAAAGTCGGCACGAAGAACCCGCGGCGTCAGTCGCGACGCTGAAGCCATGCCCGCAAAGTCACGTCCCACGAAATTCCACGTGATGGAGTTCGCCCACCACGACGAAGCCGCCGCCTTCGTCGCTGCGCTGTCGCGGTTTCTCGTTTCGCCGCGCGGTAGCGGCTCCGGAGGTCGGCGGCCGGCGGTCGAGGTATGGGCGCGCTCTCCCATCGCAAGCGAAGGAGTTCTGCTCTTTCTCAGCGGTACCGCTCTCGACGCGGCGAAGGACGCGTTTTCGCCCGTACCGATCGCTCGGACGATCAAACGCGCATCGTTGCCCGACGAATGCTTCCTCATCATCGAGGGCGGAGTGACTCCGGCGTGGGGTGCCGCCGAAGCCTCGGCCAGACTTCATCCCCATTAGATCGAGCGCTGGGGCACACTCACCTTTTCCCCGAAAGACGATGACGCGCATCTGGACGACAATTGCTTGTTGCGGCGCATTCGCTGCCGTCGCTGCGAATGCACAGACGCCTCGCGAATCGCGGCTCACCTCGGCACGGGCCTCGCAATTCGCCGACTCGATTCTTCGACTGATGACGCTCGAAGAAAAGATCGGACAACTCAATCAGCTACCGGGCATGGGAACGCAGACCGGCCCACGCGCTCCCCAGGGTGGAGAGGCGCTTGTCCGTTCAGGACGCGTTGGATCGTTCCTCGGAATCTTCGGCGCCGAGTATACGCGAGAGCTCCAGGGGATCGCGATGCGCGAGACGCGACTCAAGATCCCACTCCTCTTCGCCAACGACATTATTCACGGATTCCGAACCATCTATCCTGTACCGATCGCTGAGGCGGCCAGCTTCGACTCGGCGCGCGTGGAGGCGTCAGCGCGACAAGCTGCAGTCGAGGCGACGGCCCACGGCCTTCACTGGACATTCGCTCCCATGGTGGACATCGCTCGCGATCCGCGGTGGGGGCGGATCGTCGAAGGAGCAGGTGAAGATCCCTGGCTCGGAAGCGTCATGGCCGCCGCGCGCGTCCGTGGATTCCAGGGCGGCGATCATGGGATGAACCTTGGCGCGCCCGATGCAATGCTCGCCACCGTGAAGCATTTCGCCGCCTACGGCGGCGCCGAGGGCGGCAGAGACTACAATTCGGTGGAGCTCACCGAGCGGACACTGTGGGAGACTTACCTGCCTCCTTATGAAGCGGCGGTGAAGGCTGGCGCGGCGACGGTGATGACTTCGTTCAACGACATTGGCGGAACGCCGGCTCATTCGAGTGATTGGCTTCTCGGTGACGTGCTGCGCGGTCGCTGGGGATTCAAGGGCCTCGTTGTTAGCGACTGGGGCGGCATCGGCGAGCTGATCAACCACCGAGTGGCGGCCAACAGAGGTGAGGCCGGTATTCTCGCCCTCCGCGCCGGCGTCGACATCGACATGTCCGACGCCGTCTACGCCGACAGCATGGCGGCCGCCGTTCGGACTGGACGGATTCCGATCGCGCTTGTCGACTCCTCTGTGCGCAGGATACTTCGCCTCAAGTACGCACTGGGACTGTTCGATGATCCATATCGCTTCAGCGATGTCGCGCGCGAGCGGCGCTACACTCTCGCGCCGGAGCATCTCGCTGCGGCACGCATCGCGGCGCGCGAAGGAATTGTACTACTCAAGAACGCCAACAAGACGCTTCCCCTCCGCAAAAACCTTCGTACCATCGCCGTGATCGGTCCGCTTGCTGATGACGCCCGCTCAGCGCTCGGCGGCTGGGCAGCCGACGGGAGGCCCGAAGAAGCAGTCAGCGCACTAGCGGGAATTCGCGCCGCGCTTGTCCCTTCGACGCGCATCATCCACGTCCGCGGCGTGCCGGTCGACACGGCGGATAGCAGCGGTTTCGGCGCCGCGCGAAATGCTGCGTCCGAAGCGGAGGCCGTGGTACTCGTACTCGGTGAGCGCGAGGACATGAGCGGCGAGGGATGGAATCGCTCCTCGGTCGAGCTGCCGGGGTCACAACGGGATCTCGCTCTCGCCGTCATCCGCGCCGCGCGGCAATCGCCCGGCGGAGAAAATAAGCCGGTGATTGCCGTTCTGATGAACGGGCGCCCACTCGCGGTTCCCGAGCTCGCACGCGAGGTGCCGGCGCTGGTCGAAAGCTGGTTCCTCGGCACCCAGCACGGCACCGCACTCGCGGACGTGCTGTTTGGAGACTACAACCCTGGTGGCAAGCTGCCGGTCACATTCCCGCGTGCAACAGGACAGATCCCGACTTACTACAACCACCGGAGCACGGGGCGTCCGGCCGACTCGGCGAACCACTACACGTCGAAGTATCTCGACATTCCGTGGACGCCGTTGTTCCCGTTCGGATATGGACTGAGCTACACGACTTTTGCCTACGCGAATCTCAGAGTCTCCGCGGCGAGCATCCGCGCGCGTGACCCTATCGGGGTATCTGTCGACGTGAGAAACAGCGGTGATCGTGTTGGGGACGAAGTAGTCCAGCTCTACATCCGCGACGATGTGGCGAGCGAGGCGGAGCCTGTGAAGGGACTCAAGGCATTCAGGCGAATAACACTACAGCCGGGTGAGACGCGTACGGTCACATTCAGAATCGGTCCCGACGCGCTCGCGCTGTACGACCGTCGAATGCGGCGAGTGGTCGAGCCGGGAAGCTTCACGGTATTTGTCGGGACGAGCTCAGATGATGTTCTCAGCGCTCACTTCGTGGTCACGGGGGATATCCTCGTGCTGGACCCGCCGACGCCACGCTTTCGCTAGGTAATGAGGATGTTGAACGCGAGGTCCGGTACTCCATTCACCCGCGCCTTGATGACGGCTTGTCCAGCCGTCGGTCCAGTAGTGTAGGTAACCGAGGCTAGTCCGCCTTCGTCCGACAGCATCGCGCTGGAGCTGAGAGACCCGCCGCCGGAGGAAATAATCCAGTTGACCGTAACGTTCTGGAGTGTCTGTCCGAACTGATTGACGACCGCCACGGTGAGAGGCGTTAGCAACGCGGTGTTCGCGGGCGCGGTCTGCTCGTCGCCACTGACTTTGATCAGGCCACCTGGCACCGTTACATCAGTGGCCAATGTGCAGCCTCCGATAGCGGCGCTGCCGATGACGAGAGACAACGCACGGATTGCGATCGCTTGCTTTGAGGAGCGAAACATGGAGTCATTCCTCTCGAGGGGATCAGTGGAAAAAGCTAAGGCGGCATGACAGCTGAAGCCATGAGAGTTGGGGCAAAGGGGGCGCTTTCTGGCTTTTTGAGAGTTTTCGCCGCAGCATTCAACCGTGCCGCGTGATCCCCTTCCCCGTGTCCGAAAGCTTGCTCTGTCCCTCCCCGAAGCTCACGAAGTCGAGGCGTGGGGAGAGCCGACCTTTCGCGTGAAGAACAAGATCTTCGCGATGTACGCACACGCGAACAACCATCACGGCGGCGGGCGGAACGCGGTGTGGTGCAAGGCGAAGCCGGTGAACCAGGCACTCATGATCGAAGCCGCGCCCGATCGCTTTTTTTCGCCGCCGTACGTTGGACCGGGGGGATGGATCGGGGTGCGGTTGGACGGAGAGGTCGACTGGGACGAGGTCCTCTCGCTGCTTGGCGACGGGTACAGGATGACGGCGCCGAAAAAACTCCTGGCGATGCTTAAGGATTCTTAACTGCAGTTATTATCCGTTGCGCTCTCGCGGCCCAGCCCCATTATTAGAACCGCCATGCCGACCCAGACGACTGCGGTGCAGCTGCGCTCTAACAGGGAGATCGCGATCCATGTAAGCGATCTCGCGCGGGCGGAAGCTTTCTACGGGAAGCTGCTTGGATTCAGACTCGTGCGACGCACGCTGGACCAGCTCGAGTTCGACACCGGAGAGCTTCGGCTCTACGTGAATCGTGATACGTCCAGTCCCATTTCATACATCCCTTCGTTCGACGTCGAAGATTACCAGGAGGCCCGCCGCTTTCTCGAGGCGGCGGGGTGCACGCTGAGATTTGCGGGAGTGCAGCCGGTGCCGTATTTCGAGGATCCGTTCGGGTTCGTGTTCGACGTCATCGAACGGCCCGCCAAGATCATCGCCTGATTACGCGAGCTGTTCGACTCCCCGCGCGGTGACGCGGTGCGACACGAGCGGCAGCGGGGGCTCCGCCGAATCACCAATCACGATGGCGCTCTCGAGGACTGACCTTCCCACCGCCAGATCTGCTTCGCTGCGCGTGTGGATCGTCGCCAGCGTCTGACCTTTGGTGACATGGATTCCGGGTTTCGCTGTGATCACGAACCCGACTGAGGGATCGACCCTCTCCTCCATGTTCCGCCGGCCACCCCCGAGCGCGATGATGCCATAGCCGATCGCGCGCGGCTCGACCGTCATTACGACGCCATCGCGTTTGGCCGCGAAGATCTCCCGATGCCGCGACTGCGGCAGGCGCGTCGGGTCGCGCACTACTCCTGCCTCACCTCCCTGGGCGGCCACGATTTCCTCGAACTTGCGCAGCGCTCTCCCCGAATTGATCGCGTCGCGCATCAGCACGTGCGCTCCCTCCGCTGTCGTCGCGACGGTACCAAGGATGAGCATCGCGGCTCCCAACGTAAACGTCACTTCGATCAGATCGGGAGGCCCGCCGCCCTTCAGAACGTCGATCGCCTCCGCGACCTCGAGCGCGTTGCCACAGGCGTTGCCGAGCGGACGATCCATCGCTGTAATAAAAGCGACGACCGGACACCCATGCGCAGAGCCCAGCTCGATCATCGCCTTCGCCAGCTCGAGCTCATCCTCGAGCTTTGGTAGAAACGAACCGGAGCCGCGCTTGACGTCGAGCACGAGCCCGGTCAGATCCTCCGCGAGTTTCTTGCTCATGATGCTCGCGGCGATGAGTGGAATCACCTCCACCGTCGCCGTCGCGTCCCGCAGCGCGTACATCTTCCGGTCCGCGGGAACAATCTCTTCCGTCTGGCTCAGCATCGCGCACCCGATTCTCGCGATCTGCTTCTCCGCTTCAGCCAGTGTCAGAGCAGCCCTGAAGCCCGGAATCGATTCCAGCTTGTCGAGCGTGCCCCCGGTATGGCCGAGCCCGCGTCCCGACATCATTGGCACCGCAACGCCGAGTGACGCGATGAGCGGCGCGAGGATGAGCGATGTCTTGTCTCCTACGCCGCCAGTCGAGTGCTTGTCGATTCGCGCCATGGGCAGACGGGAGAGATCCAGTCGCCGGCCGCTTTCGAGCATCGCCTCCATCATGGCGTTCATCTCACTCCGGTCGAGCCCGCGGAAGTACACCGCCATCAACCACGCGGCCACCTGATAGTCGGGTACCTCGCCCTTCGCGTAGGCGAGCACGAACTCCCTGATGTCCCGCGGCTCCAGCCGTTCGCCGTCCCGTTTGCGTTCAATCAGGCGTGGTACGATCATTTAGACTCAGCCGGGGTACTTGTTCTGGTCAACATCACCTCGTAATCGGAGTTCATATGCGCGCCCTTCAGTATCTGTCTGCAGGAATGCTGCTCACTGCCTCAATCGCGGGAGCCCAGACAGCAGCCGATCATATCGCGCTTGGCGACAAAGAATACGTCGCCATGAACGCTCCCGCTGCTCTCCAGCACTACGAGGCAGCAATCAAGGAAGATCCCAAGAACTACGAAGCCCTCTGGAAGGCTTCGAGGTCCGCTGTCGACCTCGGATCATTCGAGCGCGACGACGAAAAGCGCGGTCTGGATTTCAAGAACGCCGAGTTGTACGCGCGGCGCGCGGTAGCAGCCAATCCGGCAGACGCCGAAGGTCACTTTCATCTCGCGCGCTCCCTCGGAAAGAACGCCCTGACGCAGGGTCCGAAAGCGCGAGTCAAGTACGCAGGGGACGTTCGCACCCAGGCACTCGAGTGCCTCAAGATCGATCCCAAGCACCCTGGCTGTCTTCACGTGATGGGAATGTGGAACGCAGAGGTGATGCGATTGAACGGATTCACGCGCATGCTGGCGAAGAATTTCCTTGGCGGGAAAGTCTTCGAGTCAGCAAACTGGGGCGAGGCAAAGCGCTATATGGAGGAGTCCGTCGCCAATGAGCCGGACCGGATCGTTCATCACCTCGATCTCGCCGGAGTCTACAGGGATATGGGCGACAAGGCGAAGGCGCGCGCCGAGTGGCAGGCGGTGATGAAGCTGCCGAACCGGGATTACAACGACGGCAAGTACAAGGCGGAGGCAGACGCGGGGCTCAGAGCCGGCTAAGTCTTAAGCGCGGCGCTTAGTTCTTCCTCCTCCTCTTCCGCTTCCTCTTCCCTCTCGGCGGCGGCGAGCTCCAGCTCCTCGGCGAGTTCGTCCCACACGTCGTCGCCGCCGCGGAATCGCCGTCCGATGCGATGGCGCGTCTCGTCTCCACTCGCCGGTGCCCAGAGAAGCGCGACGCTCGCTCCGAGGATTGCTCCCAGTGCAATCCCCGCTGTAAACAGACCAATATTATTCCAGTCGGGGACAGTCTCGTGGGGAACGCCATCCCGCTGGGGCTGAGGAATCGATCCCGGCGGCGGCGCCTTTGGGGCCGGCGAGGTCGGTCTGGGCGGGCTGGGAGAATTGAACATAGGAGCCTGGCTCAGGGGATGGTAAGAAATTTGCCCTGAACCAAACCTAGCAATAGCCGTGCGAGGATGCTGAATGAGCAGTTCAGGTAAAATGGTGTTGTTGGTTGAGGATAATGAGGACAACCGTATCGTCTATTCCACCATCCTGAAGCACTTCGGTTACGAGGTAACCGAGGCACTGAACGGGGAGGAAGGAATCGCAAAGGCCAGGTCGGAAAAGCCTGATCTGATCCTGATGGATATCTCCATCCCGATCATCGACGGCTGGGAGGCAACCCAGGTGTTGAAGCACGATCCGTCGACGAAAGGGATCCCCATCATCGCGCTCACCGCCCACGCGCTCGCGTCCGATCGCGAGAAGGCAATGGAGGTCGGCTGCGATGGATACCTCGCCAAGCCCTGTGAGCCGAGAGCCGTCGTCGCGGAGGTGCAGAGATTCCTCGGCAAGAACAATGGAGCGTAAGGGACGGATCCTCGTCGTTGACGATCACGAGGACAACATCGAGCTACTCCGGGCTCGACTGGAGGCGCGCGGGTACGTAGTAGAGGGAGCGAGCGACGGACAAGCCGCGTTGGATGCAGTTGAGCGCTCCTGCCCCGATCTGATCCTCCTCGACGTGATGATGCCGAAGATGGACGGCATGGAAGTCGTGCGCCGCCTCAAGGCGAAGAGAGAGAGCAAGGAGCTTCCGTTCATTCCGGTGATCATGCAGACCGCGCTGGACTCCACCGAGAACAAGGTCGAGGGACTGGACGCCGGCGCTGACGATTATATCACCAAGCCTATCAACTTCGCCGAGCTCGAAGCGCGGGTGAACTCGCTCCTCCGTATCAAGAAGCTCCAGTCGGACCTGGCAGAGAGCGAGGCGGAGCTGTCGGACCTGAACGACAAACTGCGGCGGATTTCCCTCACTGATGGCCTGACGGACATCGACAACAGACGGTCGCTCGAAGAGCGTCTCCGGGAGATGTGGCAGCACTCCATCCGCCTGCACGAACCCATCGCGCTCATCATGTGCGACATCGACAAGTTCAAGAGCGTAAACGACAACTACGGTCACCAGGCCGGCGATTCGGTGCTCAAGGAGGTCGCGCAGCTCCTCAAGGGGGCGGCGCGCGAGATCGACCGCGTCGGCCGCTACGGTGGAGAGGAGTTCCTTCTCATATTGCAGGGTACCGTGCTCGATGCCGCGGTCACTTTCGCGGAGCGGCTGCGGGAGATTGTCGCGGGCCATACATTTTCATTGCCCGCGGACAAGACGATCACCCGGACGATAAGCTGCGGCGTGGCGGCAGCGCCCCATCCGCGCGTGAAGGATCAGGAAGCGCTGCTGAGAGCGGCGGACGATGCTCTCTACGTGGCGAAGGAGACCGGGCGCAATCGCGTGGTGCGCTTCGACGGCGCCGAATTCAACGATCATACTCAGAGCAAAGGAAACAACTCGTCGGATGGCGAAAAGCCGGTCAAGCAGGCAACAGGCAGCGGAGCAGGCAGCGCCACCGCAGGCGCACCCACAGGCTCCAAGGCCTCGGCAGAAGGCCGAAGGGCCTCAGCTTAAGCGCGCCGGCGAGCTGCGCGGCCTCCTCAACCGCGCATCCCACGAGTACTACGTTCTGGACCGTCCGACGATCTCGGACGCGGAATACGACAAGCTCTTTCGCGAGCTCCAGGAGCTTGAGAAGAATCTTCCGGAATGCCTCGCGCCGGATTCGCCGACTTTGCGCATCGGTGCCGAGCCCCAGAGCCAGCTCTCCAAGCACGAGCATATCAGGCCGATGCTCTCGCTCGCCAACGCGTTCGACGACGAGGAGCTACGCGCCTGGGAAGAACGCCTGGTGCGGATAGCTGGCGACGACGTCGCAAAGTCGGGTTATACGGCGGAGCTCAAAATCGACGGCATCGCCGTCGCGCTCACCTACGAGAACCAGCTTTTCGTCACGGGTGCGACGCGCGGCAATGGCGCCGTTGGGGAGGATGTGACCGTGAACCTCCGGACCGTGCGCGACGTTCCGCTGCGCCTCCACGAGAGCGCGCCGAAGGGACGAATTGAGATTCGGGGCGAGATCTACTTCCCCTTCGATCGCTTCGAGGAAATGAACGTGGCCAGGGCGCGCGCGGGCGATTCTCTGTTCGCCAACCCGCGCAACACCGCGGCCGGAAGCCTGCGACAACTCGATCCCGCTATTACGGCTTCCCGGCCGCTACGATTCTTTGGGTATTCGTTCGCCGCGCCGGATGGAGTAGAGCTGCCGTTCGAGACGCAGACGGAACTTCTGGACGCGCTGGTGGAATGGGGCGTTCCCGTTGCACCGCACCGCAAGCGCGCGAAGACGCTGGCCGAAGTCGAGAAGTGGGCGCACGACCTGGAGCACAGGATCCGGAGCGAGCTGAACTTCGCCATCGACGGGGGCGTCGTCAAAGTGGATTCACTCCGCCTCCAGGAAGAGGTGGGCGTCATCGGTGGACGCGAGCCGCGGTGGGCGATCGCGCGTAAGTTCGCCCCTGACATCGCCGAAACCAGGCTGCTCAAAATCAAAGTCAATGTCGGTCGAACCGGTGCGCTGAATCCGTACGCGGAGCTCGAGCCGGTCGAGATCGGCGGCGTGATCGTGAAGCTGGCGACATTGCACAACGAAGACCTGATCATCTCCAAGGATCTTCGCGAGGGCGACTGGGTCCAGGTGAAGAGGGCCGGCGAAGTGATTCCGCAGATCATCGCGCCAATCCCCGAAAAGCGAACGGGCGGCGAGAAGCCGTGGCGAATGCCGGACAATTGCCCGGTCTGTGGAACTCCGGTAACCCGCGACGAGGATGAGGCCGCGATCTACTGCCCGAACGTTGCGTGCCCCGGGCGACAGCTGGAGGGCCTGGTGCACTTCACCTCGCGGGGCGCAATGGACATCCGCGGACTATCGTATGCCCGCATTGAGCAGCTGGTGCAGGAAGGACTGGTTCACGATCCGGGAGATCTCTACGCGCTCGAGCGCGAACAGCTTCTCGATCTCGAGGGCTACGCAGACAAGGGGACCGACTCGCTCATTGCCGCGATCGAGGCGTCTAAATCTCAGCCCCTCCAGCGGCTTCTTTCCGCGCTTGGAATCCGGCACGTCGGATCGATCGCGGCGCAGCTCCTGGCGCAGCACTTCGGAACGCTCGACGCCCTCATGTCTGCGTCGGCGGATGACATTCTCAACGTGCGCGGAATCGGGGCAACGATAGCCGACGGCGTGGTCGCGTATTTTTCGGATCCCGCTGGTCGCGCACTGGTCGAAAAGCTGAGATCACACGGCATCAATTTCACCGAGCCGCGGGCGGTAGTAGCGGGAGGACCGCTGAGCGGAAAGACCATCGTCATCACCGGCACTCTGCCGACTCTCAGCAGAGCGAAGGCGACGGCGACGATCGAAGCCGCGGGCGGCCGAGTCACCGGATCGGTGTCCAAGTCGACGGATTTCCTCCTCGCGGGGGAGGAGGCCGGAAGCAAACTCGACAAGGCAAAGTCCCTCGGCGTCACGATAATCGATGAGGGCGACCTCTTGCGCCGAATCAATTCTCCAGCAACATCTCCCGCGTGAGATCGTCCTAGTTCACATGGCAACCACAGAAGCTCCCGAGCTGATTGGCCTGGCGCAGCGTACGCTGCGCGAGCTTCGCCTGCGCGTCGCAGGCGCCAGCGGCGGCGGACCCGATGCGCTTCGCGAGGCTGGATACGCAGGTGCGGGCTCGCTCTTCGACGCGTTCGAGACCTGGCTAAGCGATCGCGGCTCGATGAAAGCGGAAGATCTCCCGATCGACGAATTCTCCGCGCGAGCAGCCGAATTCTTCCAGGCAGCGGGATGGGGACGCGTCACGTTCCGCTCCCTGCACGACGCGCTCGCCGTGATCGACATCGAGGGTTGCTGGGAAGCGCAGCTGCACGGCGAAGGAGAGCGCGGCTGTCATCTGACCACCGGCACACTCGCCGGATTTCTCGGCTGCCTCGCCGATTATCCGGTCGCAGTCATGGAGATCGAATGCAGCGTCGGCGAAAACGCGCGCTGCCGGTTTCTGGCCGGCAACGCCGACATGCTCGAGCACGCATACGAACGAGTTTCGCGCGGAGAGCAGTGGGAGACGATCGGAGCGGGAGAGTTCTAGACTGCGGCGAAACTGCGGACTAACCGCTGAGGACTCGGACCAACTGCAATTGCGGATCGCAGACTAAATGCGGATTAGGAGACTAATTGCGGGTTGAGGACGTACTGCGGGGTGAGGGCTTACCGCGATCTATGAGTCCGTAGTTCGCAGTTAATCCCCCAATCCGCATTTAGTCTGCGATCCGCAATTGCTGTTGGCCCGCACTCCTCAGCAGTTAGTCCGCAGTTCGCAGCCGTTAGTCTCCAGTTCGCAGCTACTTGGTGCTGAGCGCGTCGGCGTAAAGAGGATTCGGTTTCAGCTCTCCCTCAACGAGTATCTCTCGGTCCCAAGGGAGAATGATCGTGCTCTCGGTCGCGATCGCGTGAAAATCCGGAGCGTAATCGCCGGTGCGGAACGAGACAGCGGTCCGCACCTCCGCTGCGCCGCCTTCCTGAATGGCGGACACCGCCAGACGCATCGTATCCCCCGAATCGCACGTCTCGTCCACGATCAGAACCCGCCTGCCACGAACTTCCTTCGGCGCACTGCCGAATACTTCAGGCGCTTCGCGGGCGCGCGAAGTCCGGTATTTCCGGCTCACAACCAGGGAATGGAACTCGCGCCCAAGGATTGCCGCTATCACGGCGCCCGGAATAACCCCCGCTGTGGCGATCCCGACAACGATCTCGGGGTCGTAGGCGCGCGCCACCTTTAAAGCCAGCCCGCGCGACAACTCGCCGAAGAACGGCCATTCGATTTCGAGGACGCCTTTGGCGGCGTCGACCGTGTGTTTGCGCGGTGACATTTTGCTCTCAAACTGTTCGGGGAAAAGCAGTTAGGTTAAGCTAGCCCTCTCACATCATAGTCGGTAGATTCGACCAAATGTCATTCTGGGACCGCCTCACTGGCGGCAAGCCGAAGCCGGTGACCGAAAACCTCGACTACCTCAACGAGGCGCTCGCGCTGGAACGCCAGGGCGATTACGATGCCGCGCTGACGTCCTATCGACTCGCCCTTCGCCAGAGACCGAACAATCACAAGGTCCTCCAGAATATGGCCATCGCCTACTCGAAGCTCGGTCAGCTCGATGAGGCGATTCGTTGTTACCGCCGCGCTCTCGCGATCGAGCCCCGGCTCTCGGGTGCACACTACGGGCTTGCGTTTCTTCTCCTCAGGCGCGGCGACGTGAGCGATGCAGCGTTTCACCTCGAGGCGTTTCTGATGGATCCGCCGAAAGGCGGCGAAGCCGAGCGTTGGGTTAAGCACGCTCAAAAGACCCTCGACGAAATGAAAAGCGCCGAGCCTCCTCCCTCGAACCCCCAGTTGAAGACCAGTGATTATCCGGGGATTTCAGAGTAGTGGGGGCGGTTCTCGCTGTCGTTAGCCAGAAGGGAGGAGTCGGCAAAACCACCACCGCTGTAAATCTCGCCGCCGCGTTCGCGCGCCGGGGAATGAAGACGCTGCTCATCGACGTCGATCCGCAGGGATCGGTGCGCTACGGCTC
Organism: Gemmatimonadaceae bacterium; assembly: GCA_035317585.1. Lineage (GTDB taxonomy): Bacteria > Gemmatimonadota > Gemmatimonadetes > Gemmatimonadales > Gemmatimonadaceae > UBA4720. The sequence goes on from DATHGO010000281.1 coordinate 22,408, forward strand.
GGGCCTCGCTCGCGGTCACGAGACAGCAGGGTTCGCCGATTACCTGAACGGCGAGAAGACCCTGCGCGAGATCATCCTGCCGACAGCACTTCCGTGGTTGAGGGTGATCCTCGCCGGCTCAGTTGCTGACGAAGCTGATCACGCCGCCTATTCTGAGCTCGTCCGCGAGACCAACGTGCTGCACGATCTCCTGACCATGGCAGAGCAACGTTGCCAGGTTGTTGTCGTGGACACCCCGCCAGGACTGGGACCGATCACGCGCAAAGTACTGGGTCAGACCGAGCACGTGATCGTACCGCTACAGTGTGAGCCACTCGCGCTCCAGACGACGCCACAGATTCTGCGCCTGATTCAGGACATTGTCGCTACCAACGAGCGTCTAACGCTCGACGGAATTCTCCTCACGATGTACGAGGCGAACAATCCTGCCAGCGACCGGGTAGTGGACTATGTGAGAAGGCATCTGCCCGCAAACATCGTCTTCGACGTCGTGATTCCCCGCACTTCGGCAACCGCCGACGCATTCGCCGCTGGTCAGCCGGTCGTGGTCAAGAGCCCCGCCGATGCGGCGGCGCAAGCCTACGTGAACCTCGCGACGCTACTCGCTGACCGGTTGGTATGAAGAGGTCGTCGGCACCCGCGATATTGCTTGCGTGCTTTTACATAGTTGGCCTGGCCGCCATCGGCTGCACCGAGATCAGCGGCAGCCCGACAGCGGTTCTCTCCATACAGTTCGACAGTCTGGCGGCGCCGTCGGTAGTCGTCGGCGATACGTTGCGCGACACGACCGGCACGGTGGTCAGGCCAGTGGTCCACGTCTTCAACTTCAAGGGCGGCGAGATCATTCCCGCGCCCGTTTACTTTCTGTCGCCCGATTCCGGGATCACCGTGGACAGCGCCACCGGGATAGTCGTTGCTGACAGCCTCCGCTCGACGCCCGCGCGGATCATCGCGACAGTCGGGACGCTGCAGGCGATTCAGAACGTCGACGTTACGCTGCGTCCGGACCTCATTGAGGCGGTTAATACTCTCGACACCTTGCAATACTCGCTCACCGACAGCACACTCAACGTGTCAACGCAATTGCAGGTGAAGCTGACGCACGGCGTCGCTCCGAACGACAGCGCCGTGAAGTCGTACATCGTGAGCTTCGCCATCGTCGCGCAGAGCAATCCGCAGCTTGGTGTGCTCGTAAACGACGCTGGGACAGCATCCGTCGTCGCTACCACCGATGCGAGCGGCACAGCGGGAAGAAGGATTCGTGTCCATCCTCTCTTTCTCACATCGGGGACTGCTGATTCGATCGTGGTCAACGCCACGGCGAAGTATCGTGGAGTGCAAGTGAATGGCAGTCCGGTGCGGCTCGTCCTGCTGCTGAAGCCGCCGGGCTAAACCAGATTCCGCTTTCGGGGGAGAGAATGGCGCCGATGCAAGCCAAAGGTGGACCGCGACCCGCTCCGGGGACGCTGAATCAACTCTTTTTCGAGGCTGTCTCGAAGTACAATCGCCCGGACGCGCTACAGGTAAAGACGGGCGGCGCCTACCGGCCGATCTCACACACCGAGGTTGCCGACCGCGTGCGCCATGCCGCGCGAGGCCTGTCCTCACTCGGAGT
>DATHGO010000282.1:0-3763 GCA_035317585.1 Gemmatimonadaceae bacterium
GACAATTGAAGCCCTGTGGTAATTTGCCGCGTATTGCAGCCACGTTAAATAAATGCTAAAAAGCGAGGAACGCCCGCGGCCACACAGCCTCGGGCGTTCTGCTTTATGCGCGGAGTCAATCAACCAGACTCCCCATGACTACTCAGCAACAGCTCGAGATCGACCCCAGATCGGCGCTCCAAGACCGTCCTACTCCGTTGGGTTCGACGAGCGAACCGACCAACACGTCCACGCCTGAACCTTCGCGTGATTTCGGCGAATTTGATGCGGCAGCGGTACGCTGCGAGATCGTTGGACCCCGTGGAGCGCCGGTCATCGCTGTGCTCGGCGGTATCTCCGCCTCGAAGCACGTCACATCGTCCCCATCGGATCCGTGTCCAGGATGGTGGGAAGATGTAGTTGGCCCGGGCCGCGCAATCGACACTCGACAGTTTCGGATCCTTGGCATCGACTACGTCACGAGCGGAAAAAGTACGGCTCCGGTTACCACCGCCGATCAGGCTGAAGTCCTTGCTGCTGCCCTCGATCGAGTCGGCGTCCGAAGCCTCCACGCACTGGTAGGTGCCTCCTACGGAGGAATGGTCGCGCTTGCATTCGGCGTCGCCTTTCCAGCGCGAACAAGGCGCCTGATCGTGATTAGCGCCGCTCACGAGAGTGACCCCATCGCGACCGCTCTCCGACACCTTCAGCGGCGCGTCGTCGCGCTTGGGAGTGCGGCGGGCCGGGAGCGCGATGGATTGGCGATCGCGCGCGGGATCGCGATGACGAGCTACCTGACCCCTCGGTACTTCGAGGAGCGCCTCGCCGGCTGCGATCGGGACGATTCAAGCCTGGTGGAGCATCGCATCGGTAGTTACCTGAGGACGCGAGGGGAAAAGTTCGCGGATCAGTGGACGTCCGAGAGGTACAACGCGCTCTCGCTCTCTCTCGACCTCCACCGGATCCGCCCCGAGGATATCACCGTCCCCGCGACCGTGATTGCCATCAGTAGCGACCGGCTGGTCCCGGTCGCGCAAAGTCGCGAGCTCGCGCAGAGACTCGGCGGTCCCAGTCAGCTCATCGAGCTCGACTCATCTCTCGGCCATGATGCGTTCCTCGGCGATTCTTCCCGCGTTGCTCCATTCGTGAACGAACTGCTTCGAGTCGGTGCGGAGGCAGTGTCATGAGCGACGAGATCAGACATTCATCGACGCGTCCGCCGCGGCAGCCGGCAACGCGCGCAGTACGTGCGGGAATAGCGACCGACCTGCACCATGGCGCGGTCGTGCCCCCGATTCACCTCTCTTCGACATTTGCATTTGAAGGCTTTGGAAAGAAGAGGCTCTACGACTACACGCGTACCGGCAATCCTACGCGCGAGTACCTCGCCAATGCGCTGGCCGAGCTCGAGGATGGAGAGGGAGCAGTCGTGACGAGCACCGGGATGTCGGCGGTGGCTCTCGTGCTGCAGCTCGTGCGTCCCGGAGATCTCATTCTCGCCGCCCATGACTGCTATGGCGGAACGCATCGCATTCTCCGGTCTCTCGCTGCTCGCGGACAATTTGACGTCGCGTTCGTCGATCTCACCAGTGAAACTGCCGTCGACACGGTGAAGTCGCGCCGGCCAAAGCTCCTGTGGATTGAAACGCCCAGCAATCCGCTTCTCAGAGTGACGGATCTGGCCCGAGTTATCGAAGCAGGGCATGACGGCGGAGCCATCGTGGCCGTGGACAACACCTTCCTCTCGCCTGTGTTGCAACGGCCTATCGAATTCGGCGCTGACCTCGTAATCCACTCGACCACGAAGTACCTGAACGGACACAGCGATGTCGTCGGCGGCGCGGTCGTAGCGTCGGACGCGGCGCTCGTTGAGGAACTGTCGTGGTGGGCGAACTGTCTCGGAATCACGGGCGCTCCCTTCGACAGCTTTCTCACTCTGAGGGGAGTGCGGACACTTCACGCGCGGATGCGCATCCACTGCGAGAACGCCGCCCGTGTGGTCGAGCTGTTGTGTGGCCATCACGCCGTAAAGCGCGTGTACTATCCGGGGCTGAGCTCGCATCCCGGTCACAGCGTTGCCGCGACGCAGCAGGGCGGCTTCGGCGCCATGGTGAGCTTCGAAGTAAACGGCGGAATCGATGGCGTGGAGCGGTTCGTCAATGCACTTCAGTGCTTCACTCTTGCAGAATCGTTGGGAGGTGTCGAGAGTCTGGTCGCGCATCCAGCGACGATGACCCACGCATCAATGGATGAGACGGCACGCGCGACGGCGGGAATCGAGGATTCGCTGCTACGGCTCTCGGTCGGAATCGAGCACGCCGACGACCTGGTGGCGGATCTCGCGGCCGCGCTGGATCATTCTGCCGCGTACGTTCCAGATAATTATTCAGAGACGGAAAGCGCGGACGTCGGCGCCACTGTCTGACTGTTGCACTCGAGCGTGCGGGATTGCACTATCTAAGCCCCAGCAACCAATCCCCCACGCTCTTGCAGCAAGGTGCTCCCATGTCAGCCAGGATCGCAGCAGCAGCGGTCATGTTTTTCGCAGCCGGTCCACTCGCCGCGCAAACTCCCGCCGCGGCATACATCATCACGCGCCTCGGAGTCGACACCGTCGCGATTGAGCGTTATACGCGCTCTCCGACCAAGCTGGAAGGAGATGTCGTGGTGAGAAACCCACGCGTGCAGACCTTCCACTACGTCGCCGGTCTCGGCGGCCGAGGCCAGCTCAAGACTTTTCATCTGACGGGGCGTCGAGCGGACGCCGATCCGTCCGCACCTCCACGAGTTCAGGTTGTCGATACGTTTGACGATTCGGTCGCTGTGGTGGAGGTCACGCGTGCCGGTGCGCGCGACACGTCTCTCTCCGGCCGCAAGACATATCACGGGCGAGCGGCGGTCGCGTTTCCAAACCAGCCGCCTGCATATGGCATCTACGAGCAGATCCTCGCGAATTCCGCTTTGAAAGGCGACAGCGTCGCGTATGCCTTGATCGGGCCAGGCGGAGGAGAGCTCCCGTCAATAATCCTCCGCCGGAGAGGACCGGACTCCGTTGCATTCAGGAGCACGTTCTTTCCGAACTGGATAGAAGTCGCGCGTGTCGATTCGCGAGGCCGGATTCTAGGCGTCAATTCATCTGCGACGACTGTCAAAACGATAGCGGAAACGGCTCCCGGCCTCGACTACGACCGTGTGGTGTCAGGCTGGGTTGCCGAGGAAAAGGCCAAGGGTCCAGCCGGATTGGTATCACCGCCTGACACGGTCAGAGGAACGATCGGCGGAGCAAATATCGCGATCGCCTACAGCCGTCCGGCGAAGCGCGGCCGCGTGATCTTCGGCAACATAGTTCCCTGGAACCAGGTTTGGCGCACGGGCGCGAACGCCGCGACGATGTTCACCACCGACAAGGATCTCGTGTTCGGCAGCACGGTGGTGCCGGCGGGGAAATACACTCTGTGGACGCTCCCCACGCCGACCGGAGCGAAGTTGATATTCAATAGCCAGACGGGTCAGTGGGGTACCGACTATCACTCGGACAAGGACTTTGCGCGCATCGACCTGACGTCGAAGCAGATGTCGCCGGCAGTCGAGCAATTCGTGATCGGACTGGCTCCTCAGGGCTCCGGAGGTCTGCTGCGTTTCGCGTGGGACGACAGGGAGTATTCGATTCCGTTCACGGTGAAATAGCGTTGACGTACTACATAATTCCGGCGCGGGGAGATCGCTGGCTCCGCGCCGTCGGCTACGGATTGCTTGCCGAGATCTCGACGATCGTTACGATCAT
>DATHGO010000283.1:0-5224 GCA_035317585.1 Gemmatimonadaceae bacterium
CAGAGTGGGAGGAGCACTGCGAGCAGCCGATAGTATCGCATCATCGATGGGAGTCCGGTAAGTTGGTCGTGTTCGGTGGTAACAAATGATACTCTTTTGCGTCCTTTATGTTGTCCGACGCGTGCGAGCAACGCAAACGCAAGCGTCTTGCCTAGCCACCTCAATCCCGCATTTATGGCGCTAACTGCGATCGACTGGGCGATTGTCGCTGCCTACTTCCTGCTCTCGGTAGGCATTGGGCTCTACTTCACGAAGCGTGGAGGCGAAAGCCTCGACGAGTACTTCCTTTCCGGCCGCCAGGTGACCTGGTGGCTGGCGGGAGCATCGATGGTCGCGACGACGTTCGCGGCTGATACCCCGCTGGTCGTAACAGGTCTCGTCTCCCAGCACGGAGTCGCGGGAAACTGGCTCTGGTGGAACATGCTGATGAGCGGGATGCTCACGGTATTTTTCTTCGCCCGTCTGTGGCGGCGCGCCCACGTCATGACCGACGTCGAGTTTGCGGAGATCCGCTACAGCGGCCGCCCGGCTGCAGTGCTTCGCGGATTCCGGGCGCTCTACCTGGCCATCCCTATCAATCTCATAATCCTGGGCTGGGTCACCAAGGCGATGATCAAGATCCTCACGATCTCGCTCGGTCTTCGCGACGTCAACCTTCTCGGATTCAATGTTCCCGGAGAAGTAATCGCGGTCGGGATCTGCTTCATCATCACCGTGGCCTACTCGGCCGGTGCGGGCATGTGGGCCGTGCTATGGACCGATCTCGTCCAGTTCGTCATCAAGATGAGCGCGGTTATCGTTCTCGCCGTATATGCCGTGCGCGCTGTGGGTGGAATGGACAAGCTCAAGGATGGACTGACGACTCATTTTGGAAGCGCCGACGCTGCGCTTTCAGTGCTCCCGGTGAAAATCGGTCCGACTGGCATCGAGGCTTATGCGTGGATGCCGCTCCTGGCCCTGGCGGTTTTCCTCTCGGTGCAGTGGTGGGCCGCGTGGTATCCGGGTGCAGAGCCTGGCGGTGGCGGTTACGTGGCGCAGCGAATTTTCTCCGCCAAAACAGAGCGTGATGGCGTTCTCGCCACTCTTTTCTTCAACGTCGCGCACTACGCGATCAGGCCGTGGCCCTGGATCATTACGGGACTTTGCACGGTGCTACTCTATCCGGCGGGTATCGGACCGACGCACGATCACGAAGCTGCGTACGTTCAGGCGTTTGTGGATCTTCTACCCACTCCGTGGCGCGGCTTCATGATGGCCGGCTTCGCGGCGGCCTATATGTCCACCGTCGGCACCCAGCTCAATTGGGGCGCTTCATACCTCGTCAACGATTTCTACAAGCGATTCCTCAACCGGACTGCCACTGAGAAGCACTACGTGGCCATTTCACGCTGGGCCACGATATTCCTGTTCCTCGCCTCCGCGGTCGTTACGCACTATCTCGGAACGATCGAAGGCGCCTGGAAATTCCTGCTCGCACTCGGGTCAGGGACTGGACTCGTTCTGATTCTTCGTTGGTACTGGTGGCGGATCAATGCCTGGAGCGAGATCAGCGCCATGATCGCCTCGTTCATTGTCTCTATCGCCGCGATCAATATCCTCAAGCCACGCTTCGCCGCAGGCGACCTCCGGGCCGATGCCTGGGTGATGCTCGTTACCGTAGCGGTGAGTACAGTCGTCTGGTTAGGGGTGACCTTTGCCACCAAACCCGAGCCCGATCGGGTGCTGGAAGCGTTCTATCGGCGGGTGCGGCCCGGAGGCCCTGGCTGGGCGGTCGTGTCAGAAAGGGCAGGATTTGGGAGGGAGAGCATTCCCGGTGGAGCGCTGGCCTGGACCAATTGGATCGCGGGCATCGTGGCAGTGTACTCCACTCTGTTCGGGATCGGCAAGATCGTGTTGGGGAGTCTGCTGGAAGGGCTGGTAATGCTGGCTATTGCGGTGGTGGCGTTCAGCTGGATAGCGCGATCGTTCCGGGAGGAGCCGGCCACACTGGCCGGAGTAGGTGTACCCGCCTAACGGAACACTACCCCGAGTAGACCCGTCCGCCTAAATTTCATGTAGTACCGGAGGATTAATGTCTGTTTCGTCACAGCCTGAAATCGACCTTGCCGTCACGGCGAATGCTGGCGTCGAGGTCAAGAAGTTTATGGACGCCGAAGGCGTTACTGCCGAGCAGGGTGGGCTGCGCGTGAGCGTTCAGCCGGGCGGCTGCAGCGGCTTCAAATACAGCCTGGTCATTGAAGATCGCGCCGCGGATGACGACCTCGTCATCCCGCGCGAAGGTTTCAATGTCTTCGTGGATCCGTTCTCGGCGCAGTACCTGAACGGCGTCACGATTGACTACGTGACCTCGATGCAAGGCTCTGGATTCACCTTCAAGAATCCGAATTCGACCGGCGGGTGCGGCTGCGGAAGTTCATTCTCTGCGTAAAGCCTCAGCTGGCCAGGAGTACAATTCGAGGGCGGTGAAATGAAGACCAATTTCACCGCCCTCGATTTTCTTGTACTGGCCGCGTACCTCGTGGGGACGACAGTTCTCGGGGTCTGGCTCGGCCGCAATCAAAAGGATTCCAAAGACTACTTCGTAGCGGGGCACGCAATTCCCTGGTGGGCGGTTCTCTTTTCCGTCGTAGCCACGGAAACGAGCGCACTGACCTTCATCAGCATCCCCGGCCTCGCCTACACCACGAATCTCGGGTTCCTCCAGATCGCGGCGGGATATCTGTTAGGGCGCATCGTCGTCGCCTACACGCTGCTCCCTCGCTACTACCAGGGCGATCTCGTCACCGCCTATGCTCTGCTCGAGAAGCGCTTCGGCGTCGGGACGCGCCGTTTTGCGTCGATCGTTTTTCTGGTCACGCGCGCGTTCGCCGACTCGGTGCGCGTGTTCGCCACGGCAATCCCGATCGCGTTGATACTCGGACCCTCGGTGCCGCAGCAGTACGTGATGCCGGTTGCCATCCTCGTGCTCGGCGCGCTGACGCTGATTTACACTTATCACGGCGGGATGCGCGCCGTCGTGTGGACCGACGTGCTCCAGACGAGCGTCTATCTCCTTGGCGGATTCTCAGCCGTATACCTGCTCGGCAAGGGCGTGAGCGGCGGATGGAGCGCAATCCTGAATCAGGCTCACGATGCCGGAAAGCTCCGGGTCGTCGACGTCTACTTTGGTTTCGACAAGCCGTATACGCTGTTCGCCGGATTGATCGGCGGGGCCTTCCTCTCCATGGCATCCCACGGAGCGGATCAGGTGATCGTGCAACGGCTGCTCGCGGCCTCGAGCCTCAAGGAGTCGCGCAAAGCGCTCATCGGAAGCGGCATCGCCGTGTTCTTTCAGTTCGCACTCTTTCTGATGATCGGAATCGGCCTCTATGCGTTCTATCAGGCGCGGACATTCGCGGTTCCCGACTCCATCTTCCCCACCTTCGTCGTCGACTCGATGCCGGCGGGACTGAGAGGTCTGATAGTGGCGGCCGTGCTCGCGGCAACTATGAGCGCGCACTCTGGGGCGATGAACTCACTAGCGGCCTCAACGACTCACGATATCTACCTTCCTCTATCAGGCCGCAGCGCGGACGACCCTCGAACGCTCAGGATGGCGAAGCTGTTTACACTGTTCTGGGGTGCCATTCTGTTGATCGCCGCGCTCCTCTACAAGCAGCAGGGCACGCCGGTGGTCGTCATCGCGCTCTCGATCGCGTCGTTCACCTATGGAGCGTTGCTCGGCGGCTTCTTCCTCGGCATGTTGTGGCGACGCGCCATCCAGAGGGATGCAATACTCGGCATGGCCGTCGGAATCATTGCGATGAGCTTTGTCGTGTTCGCGAAGCCAATGATGCTGATGTTTCCATCGCTGACAAACGCGCTCACGCCAATCTCGCACATCGCGTTTCCCTGGTATGTGCTGATCGGAACCTCGTTCACGATGGGAGTTGCTATCCTTTCATCGTTCACACACCCTGCGCCGACTGATGGAGATCGCTGGAATTGAGTGAAATCGTAGTTGGCGTTGACGGAGGCGGATCGAAGACCCGCGTCCTCGTTGGAACGGCGGAAGGCGAGGTTCTCGCGACGGTCGAAGGTCCCAAATCCGCTGTCACTCCTGGAGAGGCCGAGCGTTCTGCCGAGGTGATCGCGGAGCTCGTGACACGCGCGCTCGCGGAGATCGCGCAGCCGGGGGCCGTGTTCCCTCGCGTCCTTTACTGTGGCGTCGCCGGCACCGGACGGGACGAGGAGCGTCGCGCGCTCCATTCCGCGCTCGACGCGAAGGAGCTCGCGGAAGAAGTCATCATCGATTCCGACGGCTTGATCGCGATGTACGATGCGTTCGACGACCGGGCGGGAATTCTCCTCGTAGTCGGAACCGGCTCGATCGCCTACGGCCGGAGCCCCGCCGGCGAGATCGTTCGCTGCGGCGGCTGGGGTCCTGTGTTCGGAGACGAGGGTAGCGGTGGCTGGATTGGAAAGCGCGCGTTGAGCATCGTCGCCGCATCGAGCGACGGCCGCGAACCGCCGACAGCTCTTCTCTTCCCCATTCTGGCCGCGACCCAATGCGAAGACGTACAGGATCTTGTTCCGTGGGCAGCGGCGGCTGATGCTCGCGCGTTTGCCTCCCTTGTACCCGTGGTCTTCGGCGCGGCCACGGCAGGAGATCCTCGCGCCAACGCCCTGCTCACGCTGGCGGCCGAAGAGCTCGTGCTCCACATCCGTGCGCTGGCGCGTCAGCTATTTACGGACGAGCGTGCGGCGGTTGCGGTGGCGTTCAGCGGTGGCTTAATGGACCGCGGCTCCCCGCTCAGGAAGCGGCTGGAGCAGCGCCTGAAGTCCGCGGTACCGGGGGCGCAGATTCGAGCGGAGGAAGTCCTTCCTGCGCGAGGAGCACTCCGGGCTGCGGCTCGGCGTATTCACCTTCCCACCTAGCCATCACGACTGTCGCGAGACAGTTGCCGACAAGATTCACGCTGGTCCGCGCCATGTCCATCAGCTCGTCGACGCCAAGGATGATGGCGACTCCTTCCAGCGGCAGTCCGAACGTGTGCAGCGTTCCGGCGAGGATCACGAGCGATGCGCGCGGCACGGCCGCCACTCCCTTACTCGTGACCATGAGGGTGAACATCATCGCCAGCTGCTGTCCGAGCGACAGGTTCACTCCCGCGGCCTGGGCGACGAACATCGAAGCAACCGCCAGGTAGAGCGTAGAGCCATCGAGGTTGAACGAATACCCAGT
>DATHGO010000284.1:0-37562 GCA_035317585.1 Gemmatimonadaceae bacterium
CTTCTTCGGCGCCGCCACCGGTATGACACCGCGCGGCGCATTGTCGAGCGCCGTCAGAATCCGCGACGATGCCGCGATGAATCCGCGAGCTTCCGCCACCGCGGCCTCGCATTCCGGACACTCTTTGAGGTGAGCTTCCACCCGCGCGGCCTCATCGGCGCTCAGCGCGCCGTCCAGCCACGAATGAATCGTTCCTTCGTCAAGATGCTGCATTCTTCTCTCTCTCTTCTCGACTCTTCTGCAATGCTTCGTAGCTCTCCACCAACCGGCGACGCGCACGCGACAGCGTGGTCCCTACCGATCCTGGCGAAAGCTCCAATGCTTCAGCGATCTCGTTGTAGTCCAAACCCTCTTCCCGCATGAGGAGCGCTAGTCGGTCCCGCTCAGCGAGAGCATCGACTGCCTTGCGCGCCATCGCTGCCTCCTGAGCGCGCTCGATCGTCGTCTCCTCCGGCTCGACCATCTCGTCGCGTTCCTGCTCCGCCAGCAGGGCCAGATGCTTTCGGCGTCTCATGTCCTTCCTCGCTTCGTCCCTCACGAGATTCGTAGCAACCGCGAACAGCCAGGCCCGTTCGTTCTGTATCGAAGTCTGCCTCAATGCGCGAACGAACGTCTCCTGAGCCACTTCCTCTGCCCAGTCGCGATCTCCCAGACGCCGCGTCAGATATCTCACCAACGCGGCGTTGTACGTTCGGAAGAGTCGCTCTACGTCAGTCACTCGACTACCAGCGATCCCTGATCAAGGCAACATCACGATCCGTGAGACTCTCTTTCCCCGACGGGGTCAGCTCGATCGCCATGCTGCGTCCCGCTACTATGGCACGCTCGCCAACCGAGAACGGCTCACGCAGCTCTGGCACCAGCTCGATCAGCTTGAAGTACGCGTCCGAGAATGGCTTCACCTGCAGCACCGTTCCGGACTTCTTGTAGCGAACGTCGGTCCACACACTATCTCGTAATACAAAGGTCACGTTGCCGGCTCGGGTCACGTTTCTACCTCGACCAACGCTGGCAGAATCACCCATACCCACAGCGGCGTCTGCAGCGGAAAGGTTAGTCGCAGAGCGTTGTGCCGCCGCCGACTTGGCTGCCTCGAACTGAACCGCGGCGGGAGCACGTGCTGACGATGCTCCGGTGACCACCACCTGCCCGAGGCTTCCGCCAGCCATGTCGCGCCTGTTCTGATTCATTCCTGGCTCGACCACCAGGTAAGACGAGAATTCGGTCGGAATTCCGAAGCGCTCTCCGAGATCCCGGATCTCGTCATTGATCTCCTGCGATCCACCGTGCTTGCGCTTCTCGGCGCTCAGATATCCGACGCGCTGCGTCGCCCACAGCCTCGCCACGAATGGATTCTCGCGCGAGCGCTCGGGGAAATACACCCGCGTGGCCCAGCTCACCGGACCGCTGGTCGTCTGTCCGTCGAAGCGCAGAACCGCATTGCCGCTCCCATCGTATCGGGCGAGTATCACGAGATCTTCCCCCGCAAATATGTCCACCGGTCCCGAAGGGTGCATCTTGAGTAGTCGTACACCGTCGGCGTGGATGCGGACATCCGTCACGAGCGGGCTAGTCAGACGGCTCGCGACGATTCCCACCGCGCGTTCCACCGATTCCTCCGGGCGGACGAAGCTGGCGGTCCCGCGACCCTCGAGGGCAAGCTGCTCGATCAGCGAAACGTTGAGATCCGCACCCACACCGAAAGTGAAGAGTCTGCGTGAGCCGCGCTGCTTTGCGACGTTCCCCGCGATCACCGAAGCGTCGCGCTCGCCCACCGTCGGCTGACCGTCGGTCAGAAACAATATGATCGGAAGTCTTCCCGACTGAACCGGAGAAGACAAGGCTTCGTCGAGCGCACCTGAGATGTTCGTCGACCCCTGTGCATCGAGCTGATCGAGATATCGCTCCGCCGCGCGAATGTTCTCACGGTTCGCGGTCGAGAAATCGTCGCGGAACGTGCGGACATCACTCGAGAAATCGATCAGGCGGAAGCGGTCCATGGGCGACAACGTGCCCAGAATCTGCTTACCGGCCGCGCGCGCCTGCTCGATTTTCTGACCGCTCATGGAACCCGATACGTCGATGACGAACGTCAGATCGCGTGGCACCGCTCGCGGACGAACCGCCGGCGGAGACAACGTGATCAGCGCAAAACCATCATCATTGCCTGGAGCGTTCGCGAGCAGGGAAATCGCCGCGCTGGTAGAGCGGCGGATTGGGATGAGGAGCGTGACCTCTCCACGCGCGTCCCTCACCTCAACCCGACGCACCGACCCGCGATAGCTCGACGCGAATGAGCGGTCGTCATAACTGTCGCGACCCATATCCGTGGCGTAACCCCGCTCGGAGATCGAATGAGTGGGCGAATAGGCAGTGCCGTACATCGGATCGTTCGGGTAGGTCAAAACGAACGACGTGCGTCCCCCCAAATCCTGATTCATGCCGACTTGATTCGACCGCGTCCCGCGGAAATAGTCGACTCTCAACGCATCGCCCTCGCGCGGCGCGACGGTTTGAAAGCGCACCACTACTTTCTTCTGTTCGCCCGGCGCGATTGGAAATATTCTCGCGCGCAGAAGGCCGTACCCCATCCACTCGAGCAGGGCAGGATCGCGCTGCCGGCGGACGATCTCTTCATAGATCTGTCGTGCACGGTCGGCGCTCATCGTCTCGCCGGATACCATCTCGCCGTTGATCGAAAGCTTCAGATCCTGGAACGCGGCGCCCTTGGGCAGCGGAAACATGAAATCCGCTTCGCCTGCTCTGCTTCCTCGATTGACGAACGTCTCGGTGATCTCGTAGCGCAGCACGCGGTCGACGAGGTCGACGCGAACGTCGCTGCTCTGTCGTACTACAACGGGCGACGGAATGCCGCACGCCGGCATGATGCAGGGCCTTCCCCCCATGCATGGGGGCGGAACCGGACAGGGCCACGGACGCGGTGGGCCCTCGACGATTTGTCCAGAAACCAGCGTGGGAAGGCCGAGGGCGAGTACGAGAAGAAATGAGCGCATGAGGCACCAGTAGAAGAAAGGTTCTACTGTGGGACGTGCGTCAGCTCTTCACTTGCACACCCGCGCCAGGCTTTGGGCTTTCCGGGCGGTTAAGGCCCGCTAGCGTTGGCTAAGTGGCCCTGGAACGCTTCTTCCGCCGTTTTTGCAGGTCCCGCCGCTCATCGACTCTTACCGCCAGCAGGCGGCGATCAGCTCGAATCATCGTCTCCTCGAACGATTCTTCGTTCTTGCGCGCTGCCCAACCCATTGAAAACGGCCCGGGAGCTGAGGTCGGCCCAGCGGCGCGCAATCGCGCCGCCACGTGGTCGGTCTGGTCCAAATCGGAATCGCATAAAACAACGAGAAATTCGTCCCCACCCACACGTACGACTGCTTCTTCTGCCCGCACGTGGCGCATGAGGAAACGCGCCATCTTCACCAGCACCGCATCGCCTTCAGCGTGGCCGTTCTTGTCGTTGTATTGCTTGAAGTGGTCGATGTCGAGGTAGATGCATCCCCACTCACCCTTCGGCTGGGCCTCGCATTGACGCGTGACGGTGTTCAGATACCGACGGTTGTAGCAGCCTGTGAGGGGATCCCGGATGCTCAGCTCCAGGAGCTGCGTCTGAAGCTCCTTCCGGTGTGTGATGTCGACCAGAATTCCGTGGCAATATTTTTCGCCGGTCTCAGGATCCACCGAGAGAAACGCGCTGTCGACTACCGTTCTTATCTCGCCGTCGCGGCGGGTGAGCTGAAACTCGATGTCCCGAACGGATCCCTCACGCTCGAGTAGCGCCATCTCCCTCGCCCGTACCTCGGGTTTCACGAAATCGCTCGTGCGCTGCCCTTTCAAATCATCCAGCGAGTCGACCCCGAACATTTCGAGGAACGCGGGGTTGGCATCGATGATCTCGCCATCCAGCGTCGTGATGTAAATTCCCTCTTTCAGGCGCAGCGCAAGCTCGCTCAGCGTGTGCGGATCGCTCAGACTGCGAAACCGTCTTGGTTTTTTGGGCTTTGTGGAGTGGGTGATACGGCTCACATCAATGCCTCAGCAAACGGCATGTCCGTTGCTTTATGGAAGGGGACAGATTGGAGATAAGATGCCATCCAGACGAGAGCCGGAACAGAGTAAGCGCCCTCCTTCCTAAGCAAGAATCGGTGCGATGAGTTTCCGGACGGCCGGTATTCATCACGTTACCGGTATCGCGAGCGATCCGCAGAGAAATCTCGATTTCTACGCCGGCATCCTCGGCTTGAGGCTCGTCAAGCGCACTGTCAACTTCGACGATCCAACTACCTATCACTTCTACTTCGGCGACGAGGCGGGAAGCCCCGGTAGCATTCTGACTTTCTTTCCCTGGCCGGATGCGCGTCGAGGCAGGCAGGGCGGCGGTCAGGTCGCTGTTACGTCGTTTTCGATCCTTCCCAGCTCCGTCGGTTTCTGGATCGAGCGACTGATCAAGAAAAGAGTGGAGTTCGACCAGCCTGTTGCGCGCTACGAGGATGAGCGCGTCATCGCGTTCAAGGATCACGAAGGATTTATGGGCGAGCTGGTCGCCCACCCAGCAGCCGCTTCCCACACCGGCTGGTCCGGCGCAGGAGTTCCCGCCGAGCACGCGATCCGTGGCATCTACTCCGTCACGCTCTGGCTCGACGCCAATGAGCTCACGGGGCAGCTTCTCACCAACACGCTCGGCTTCAGGCTCGTACGTGAACAGGGGAGCATCTTTCGCTACGCGAGTGGAGACGGCGGCCCCGGCACAATCGTGGACCTGCGCTGCGTGCCCGGTATCTGGCCCGGGGTGATGGGAGCAGGAACGGTACACCACGTCGCGTTCCGCGGCGTCAGCGAAGCCGAGCAGATGAAAGTTCGCGCCGAGCTGACTTCGCTCGGCTACAATGTCACGCCACAGTTGGATCGTGACTACTTCAAGTCGATTTACTTTCGCGAGCCCGGAGGGGTTCTCTTCGAGATCGCGACCGATGGTCCCGGATTCGCAGTCGACGAGCCAATCGATTTACTGGGTCAGTCGCTCAAGCTGCCCGATTGGCTCGAGCCCCGAAGATTCGAGATCGAAGCACTCCTCCCCAATATCCACACGCCACTCGAGCTGCACGGCCCTAATGCATGACTGAAGATCTCGGATTCATTCACCGCTTCCTGCCCGCGGAGGATTCTGCAAACGGAGAGACGTTGGTCGTACTGCATGGCACTGGCGGAGACGAGAACGATCTCATCGGCATCGGACAGGCGATCGCTCCAGGTGCTGCCATTCTGAGTCCGCGCGGCAACGTTCTGGAGAACGGGGCACCGCGTTTCTTCAGGCGCCTCGCCGAAGGTGTGTTTGATCCGAAGGAGGTGCGTTCGCGCGCCGAGGAGCTGGCGCGATTCATTCGCGCCGCGGTCATCACCTACCGGCTCGACCCCACGCGCGTCTTCGCCCTCGGCTACTCGAACGGCGCCAACGTCGCATCGACAGTGATGTTCGTCGAGCCTGGGATCCTGCAGGGCGCGATTCTCTTCCGGCCCATGCTCGTGTACGAACCGACTGAGAAAAAGGATCTTTCCGGCTCTGCGGTGTTCATTTCAGCGGGGCGCATGGATCCCATCGTTCCGACCGCCAGTGTCGAGCGATTGGTCAAGCTATTCGAGTTGGGGCACGCGGAAGTCACTCTCAAATGGCAGTTGGTTGGCCATAATCTCGTCCCGAGCGAAGTAAGCGAAGCCGCCAATTGGCTCGCCCTGCAACGCACCCGCGTATGAGCTAGTTTCCAAATGAGAACTGACTTCAAGATGAGAATTGACTTCGGCGCGATACGTGCCGCACACGTCTGCGCGTTACCTCACACCTCGCACCTAGTACCTCGCACCTCCAACCTTACTCTTCTCGCAGTTGGTTTCCCTCACCTAGTACCTCACACCTCCAACCTTACTCTTCTCGCAGTGGGTTTTCCTTTCTAATGTCCGACCAAGCCAGTACCGCGACCGCTCCACGAACGGCCGATTCTTCCCCACCTTCGGGCTCCGGCCAATCGCTCCAGGATCTCTGCATCAACGCGATCAGGGTTCTCGCGATGGATGCCGTTCAGAAAGCGGACTCAGGTCACCCCGGCACTCCGATGGCCCTGGCCCCGCTCGCGTACGTGCTCTGGACGCAGCACCTCCGCTACAACCCTGCCGATCCTGCTTGGCTCAATCGTGATCGCTTCGTGTTGTCGGCGGGACACGCATCAATGCTGTTGTACAGCGTGCTTTATCTCACCGGCTACGAGCTCACGCTCGATGACCTGAAGCAGTTCCGGCAGTGGGAGAGCAAGACGCCGGGGCATCCAGAGCTCGGCCACACTCCCGGCGTCGAGACGACGACCGGCCCGTTGGGTCAGGGAATCGGCAACTCGGTCGGCATGGCGGTGGCTGAGGCGCACATGGGTGCGGTGTTCAACCGCGAGCAGAAGATCATCGATCATCACGTCTACTTCATCGCCAGCGACGGCGACATGATGGAAGGCGTCTCGCACGAATCCGCCTCATTCGCCGGACACGCGGCACTCGGCAAGCTGATTGGCTTCTACGACGACAATCACATCACGATCGAGGGCGACACCGCGCTCACCTTCAGTGACGACACCGGTGCCCGGTTCGAAGCTTATGGCTGGCACGTGCAGCACGTCGCGGACGTGAACGATCTCGCTGCTCTGAATCGCGCGATCGATGCGGCAAAGGCCGAGACGTCGAAGCCGTCACTGATCGTCGTTCGCTCGCACATCGGCTACGGCAGTCCCAATAAGCACGACACCGCCGAGGCACACGGCTCCGCATTGGGAGTGGATGAGATCATTCTCACCAAAAAGGCGCTCGGCTATCCGTCGCTCGAGCCTTTCTACGTCGCACCGGAAGCTCTCAGCTATTGGCGCGAAGCAGGGAAACAGAGAGCGAAGGCGGAGCCCGCATGGAAAAAAATCTACGACGCTTACAAGACTGCCAATCCAGCTCTCGAGAAGGAGCTGCAGCGCCGGCTTCACGGTGATTTGCCAGACGGGTGGGAAGAAATGATCCCCGTCTTCACGGCAAAGGACGGCAACGTCGCGAGCCGTGCCGCATCGGGCGTCGTGATCAACGCCATCGCCAAGAAGATACCCGAGCTGATGGGAGGTTCCGCCGATCTGGCCAGCTCCACCAACACCATCATCAAGGGCGAGCCAAGCTTTTCGGCGGAGAACTTCGCCGGTCGCAATTTCCATTTCGGAATTCGCGAACACGGGATGGGATCGATCATGAACGGGATGTCGCTCTTCGGTGGCATCATTCCGTACGGCGCGACGTTCCTGATCTTCTCGGACTACATGAGACCGCCGGTGAGACTGGCGTGCATCATGGATCGCCACGTCATCTACGTTTACACGCACGACTCGATCGGTCTCGGCGAGGATGGTCCGACGCATCAACCCGTTGAGCAGTTAAGCGCATTGCGCGCGATCCCCGGGATGACCCTTATCCGGCCAGCCGATGCTTCCGAAACCGCGGAAGCCTGGCGAGCGGCACTTAAGCACAAAAAGGGTCCGGTCGCGCTGGTGCTGACGAGACAAAAGCTTCCCTTTATCGATCGGTCGAAGTACGCCGCGGCCAGTGGATTGGCCCGAGGCGCGTACGTGCTGGCGGATTCGCCCGGTGGCGCTCCTCAAGTCGTCATGATTTCGACGGGATCCGAGGTTTCGCTGATTCTCGACGCGCAGAAGAAATTGGAGACCGAGGGGATTCGTGCGCGCGCA
Organism: Gemmatimonadaceae bacterium; assembly: GCA_035317585.1. GTDB lineage: Bacteria > Gemmatimonadota > Gemmatimonadetes > Gemmatimonadales > Gemmatimonadaceae > UBA4720. The sequence continues at coordinate 7,767 of DATHGO010000284.1, forward strand.
GTGAGCATGCCGAGCCAAGAGATTTTCGCGAGACAGAATCAGGCTTATCGCGACAGTGTGTTGCCGAAGGGTGTGAAGCGCGTCGCGATCGAGGCGGCGCATCCGATGTCCTGGTACCGTTGGGTGGGCGACGATGGCGTCATCATCGGCATCGAGCGATTTGGCGCTTCTGCCCCCGCCCCTGTCATTTATGCGCACCTCGGCATCACGGCGGATCGAGTGGTCGAGAGCGCGAAACAACTCGTGGGGAAGAAGTAGTCGCAGATGCCGGCAAAGCCAGATCCTGATAAGGTCGTTATTGTGAGCGAGCGTGAGCCCCTGCTCCGCGATATCAGCGTCACGCTCAACCCTGATACGCCCGAATGGCCCGGTGACACTCCATTTACTTGCGGGTGGGCCTCCTCGATGGCGGCTGGTGCCAGTGTGAACGTGTCGTCCTTTACCTCGAGCCCGCACGTCGGCACCCATGCTGACGCGCCACTCCATGTGCGGGAGGGATGGTCGGGCTCCCACGAGCTCTCACTCGATGCTTTCTTCGGGCCCGCGATTGTCGTCGATGTGTCCACTCTCAGCAAGGAGATCGACATCGAGGAGCTGGAGAAGATTCAATCGTTGCCATTCGTCGAGCGGCTACTGTTGCGGACGGGTAGAACGATCGCAAGTGGCGCATTCCCCGAGGATTGGCCGACGCTCTCCGAATCGTGCGTCCGCGCCTTGCTCGGGCGCGGCCTGCGCCTGCTCGGTGTCGATGCTCCATCGGTAGATCCGAGAGAAAGCAAGAATCTTCCCGTCCACACCATGCTCTTTTCAGGAAACGCGGCGATCCTGGAGAACCTCGACCTGAGGAGAGTTACACCCACCATGTACGAGCTGATGGCATTTCCACTCAAGCTCATGGCTCTCGATGCCGCCCCGGTGCGTGCGGTTCTACGCCAGATCGTCGCTTAGCCGACCGAACAAGTTGGAGCAAAGATGACGCACGTTTTGAAACGACCCGTTCGACGACGAACAGGTCAGCGAGCTTGCTGCTGATTCTAACCCCCTCCGGTAACGATGCTTAAGCGGCTGATCTTCGTTTTTCTGGCACTGGCATCGTTGGCCTTTCTGATCGGCGCGCAGCAGCAGCGGTCGAAGCGTACCAGGCGATCTTCCCACCCACACCAACGCCGCGCCACACGCAAGCCGGCCAAACCTCCGGTAACCAGCTTCGTCACCGACTCTGGAGGAAGAGAGCTGATCATCCGCCTCCTCGACATCGGCCAGGGAGACGCCACCTATATCAGGAACGGATCGAGCAAGGTGATCATCGATGGCGGCCCCGACCCCGCCACGTTCGGACGATATCTCGATTCCTTGAATCTCAACAACTCCACGATCGACGTAGTGATCCTCTCGCACCAGCATCTCGATCACTACAGCGGACTCCGTGAGCTATTCAAGACCGCGCGGCACATTCGTATACGCTATTTCTTTGAGAACAAGGATCCCGCTCCAGCGGTGACTCTCGCCGAGCTGCGTGATTCGATTCTGTCGCGGATGGATCGTGACAGCCTGATCTATCGCGACACCGACGATCCGTGCTCCAGCGGACGCCCGATTTGCACCATCACCATGACCGGTGGAGCCAAGCTTCACATCATGGCGCCACTTCCAGGCGGCGATGGGCCGAACAACCGCTCGACAGCGGTGAAACTGATCGGACCCGATTCCGCATCATTCACGATGTGGCTGGCCGGAGATGCGGAGCACGAGGAGATCAGCTGGTTCGAGACGATGGACTACAACCGTGATCCCGGAATGCGGGTCAATGTCCTCAAGGCCGATCATCACGGCAGCTGCAACGGAGTCACACCGCGCTACCTTGCGCTGACGGGCCCGCAGTGGGTCGTCGCATCGGTCGGGGCACGCAACGAATACGGTCACATGCACACCCAGGCGAAGAAGATCTACCGCGGCGCGCGTGTACCCTGGTATCGAACCGATCAGAACGGCACGATCACCATCCGGTCACCCGGTACGGTTGGTGGCGGATTCACGATCATTCCGCAACGTGGCGGCACTGATCTCGATGGACCGAGTGATCGGGTGTCGCGACAGGCGGGATGTGCGGTGGGAATGAGATAGGCGGCCAGCAGCTAGAGCTGAATATCCCCGCCGCGATCATTCTTCGACTTCTTCGATACCTGCTTCGCCGATTTGTCGAGCGCTTTTTTCCTGGCGCTCGGATCGGTTTCAATCAGAAGCGCGGATTTTCCTTCGCCTCTGTCGTGAGTCACCGACAACACATCTCCTTCCTTCACACCTTCCGGCAACAGCCACACGGGAATCGGCGTAACGGAGCGACCATCGACTTCGATCGAAGCAGAGCCCTCTTCGATCACGTCGACGACCCAGGTGTGCTTGGAATGTCTAGCCATGCTTCCCCCAACGTGGTTGTCGCACGAATGATCACGGTTTCTAGACCAGCACATGGCATGTCCTATGCGCCATTGCGCGTCTCCAAGCAGCACGACTCGCACCAATCAATGCACGAGATCATCTATGCACAGCGACTCAGGTCACACGACCTCCGTCTGGATGGACACTACCGAAGTGCCGCAATTTCAGCCGCTTACGCAAGATCTGCGCGCCAATGTCTGCGTCATAGGAGCCGGGATCGCCGGCATGACCACGGCTTATCTGCTCGCGCGTGCCGGCCGCGCCATTGTCCTGATCGATGATGGGCCAATTGGTGGTGGTGAGACGAGCCGCACAACCGCTCACCTCACCGCCGCACTCGATGATCGCTATTACAACATCGAGGTCATGCACGGCGAGGAAGGTGCCAGGTTAGCAGCCGAGAGTCACATGTCGGCGATACATCGAATCGAAACCATTGCATCGATGGAAGACATCGACTGCGATTTCCAGCGTGTCGAAGGCTTCCTCTTTCTTGGCGGCGAGAACACGCGGAACGATCTGGAACGGGAGCTCGAAGCGACCCACCGCGCGGGAATAATGGATACGCAGCTCATCGATCGCATCCCGTTCGGATTCTGGGACAGCGGACCCGCGCTTCGCTTTCCGCGACAGGCCACTTTTCACCCGCTCAAGTATCTGAAGGGGCTGGCCCGCGCGATTCTTCGTGATGGAGGGAAGATCTACTCCGGCGTGCACGCCGAGAAAATCGAGGACGGTGAGCCGGCAAAGGTGACCACGAGCGATGGCCACGTCATCCACGCGGACAATGTCGTCGTCTGCACCAATACTCCGGTCAACGACTGGCTCATCATCCACAGCAAGCAGGCCGCGTATCGCACCTATGTCATCGGCGCGCGCATTCCGAAGGGATCCGTCCCGCGCGGGCTGTATTGGGATACGCCCGATCCCTATCACTACATTCGCATCCAGACCGGTGAGGATAAATCCGGGCACGAGCTGGATTACGACATCCTGATGGTCGGCGGTGAAGATCACAAGACCGGACAGGCTCAGGACACTGAAGAAAGATTCGTGCGTCTCGAGCAATGGACACGCGAGCGCTTCTCGATGGTCGAGCGCGTCGACTATCGTTGGTCCGGCCAGGTGATCGAACCCGTTGATTACCTGGCGTACATCGGCAAGAATCCGGGTGGCGACGAGCACATCTGGATAGCCACCGGCGATTCAGGGAATGGGATGACGCACGGTACGATCGCCGGAATCGTCCTCAACGAATTGGTGCAGGGACGCAAGCACCAGTGGGCTAAACTCTACGATCCCTCCCGCATCAAGCTTCGCGCGACCCAGGAATTCCTGAAGGAAAACGTCAACGTCGCGGAGCAGTACAAGGATTGGTTTTCAGGCGGTGCGGCGGGCGACATTGCTGCGATCAAGCCGGGTGAAGGAGCCGTTCTCGGTTTTGGCAGAGGCAAGATCGCGGTCTACCGCGATGAGAGGGGCGAAGTCCACCAGCTGTCGGCGGTCTGCACCCATCTTTATTGCATCGTCCACTGGAACGACACCGAGAAAACGTGGGATTGTCCTTGTCACGGATCGCGCTTCGATCCGTACGGCAAGGTCGTCAACGGCCCGGCTATAGTCGGGCTTTCTCCTGCTTCTCCGGTACAGAAGAAGGAGCAGAGCGGAGCGAAACAGTAACCCGATGATGTTTGCCGTCATCGATCAAGCTGATCGCTTTTTCAACCGATCTTCCGTCGACCGTCAATTCAGTGGCGCCAGACTGTAACCCGTCCGGATTGTCGACGATTACTTCGTAAGTCGATGACCTGAAGCGGTATTCTATGGTGAACTGCTTCCAGCGCGCGGGGATGCATGGCTCGATGAACAATTCCTCGCCGCGCTGCCGGAAGCCGAGTATGCCTTCGAGTGCCGTCCGATACATCCAGCTCGCCGAGCCGGTGTACCACGTCCACCCGCCGCGACCGAGATGTCCTTTCGCTGTGTACACGTCGGCTGCGACGACATACGGCTCGACCTTGTAGATATCGACGCCCTTCGCGCTGTCGGCGTGCGTGATCGGATTCAACATCTGGAACAGCTCGAACGCCCGATCGCCGTCTCCCTGCAAAGCTGTCGCCAGTACGGCCCACAGCGCTGCGTGCGTATACTGAGCTCCGTTCTCACGCACGCCAGGCAGATAACCCTGAATGTAGCCGGGATCATGCGTCGTTTTGTCGAACGGCGGGGTGAGCAGCAGAATGAGCCGCGCATCCTCGCGCACGAGATACTTGTTGAGAGATTGCATCGCGATCCTGGTTCGATCGGGTCTACCTGCACCAGAGATGACGCTCCAGCTCTGGGCGATCGAATCGATCTTGCATTCGTCGCTCGTGCGTGACCCGAGCGGGGAGCCATCGTCGAAGTACGCCCGACGATACCATTCTCCATCCCAGGCTGATCGCTCGACTGCCTCGGCATAACCGTCCGCCTTCGCCAGCATTTCGTCGCGGAAGTGCGTGTCACCACGTTTCTCCGCGTGAACGGCGAACTTGTGCAGCGTCGAGATCAAGAACCACGCGAGCCACACGCTCTCTCCCTTTCCTTCGATACCGACTCTGTTCATTCCGTCGTTCCAGTCACCGCTGCCGATGAGCGGAAGACCATGCACACCGGTGGTACAAGCCCTTCTCAACGCCCGAACACAATGGTCGTAGATGCTGCCGACCTCGGAAGAGACCTTGGGAAGCTCATATAGCTCGTCCTCCCCCGGATTCAGCTCCCGCATCGTCAGGTAGGGGATCTCGATGTCGAATATCCCGCGATCGCACGAAACGTTGACGTAGTGGTCGATGACGTACGGGAGCCACACCAGGTCATCTGAGAAGCGTGTCCGAACTCCCCGGCCGGTCTGAGGATGCCACCAGTGCTGAACATCGCCTTCCACGAATTGCCGGGATGCGGCTCGAACGATGTGCTCTCTCGCAACCTCGGCATCTGCATACACGAACGCCATCACGTCCTGCAGTTGGTCGCGGAACCCGAACGCGCCGCTCGACTGGTACAGCGCCGTGCGCGCCCACATACGGCACGAGAGCGCCTGGTACAGAGACCACCGGTTAACCATGAGGTCGAAGGTCGGCTCCGGCGTTTTGATTCTGACGGCACTGAGTCTTTTCTCCCAGCTCTTGATGTTCGAATCGACCGCTCGCTTTGCCTGGCTGGCTGTGCGGTTCCGGGCGATGATTTCTCGAACCGCGTTCTCGCCCTCAGCTGCCCCGAGCAGCATCACAATGTCGCGAGTTTCACCCGGCTCGATCGTGACGCTCACCTGGAGCGCGCAGCAAGGATCGATCGTCGCACCGATTGCACCAGACAATCCCGCGCGCTCGAGCGCGGCGGGACTCGAGATCGTGCCGTTTCTGCCGAGGAACTCGCGCCGATCAGCCGTATAGTAGGCAACGCGCTCGCTGATCGATGCGAATGCGACGGTTTCTGCGAACTGGGTGTCGAAGTAGTTGCGCGCGAACATCGACTGGGTGGCTTCGTCGAAGCTCGTACGAATCTGATACTGCGTCAGCTCCCGATTCACGCCCAGCACCCATTCCAGGTACCAGGTAAGCGTAAGCTTCTTCCGTGCAGGTCCATCGTTGCGCAGAGTCAGGACGCTGATCTTTACTGGATCCTTCTCGTCCACGCCGAGCCGGAACGAGCTCGCCAGCCCCTTGTGGGTGTGATCGAAGACGGAGTAGCCCGCGCCGTGTCGAACCTTGTACGGAGTCGGCTCGCGGATCGGGCAAGGGGTCGCTGTCCATAGATCGCCATTCGCATCGTCGCGAAGGAATACGCAGTCGCTCGATGGATCCCGCACCGGATCGTTGTGCCACGGAGTGATGCGATAGAAGAAGCTGTTGCCCGCCCAGCTTGTGCCGCTCCCACCTTCGCTCACGATGAAACCCGCGACCGGATTGCCGACGACGTTGACCCACGGCGCCGGCGGCATGTCGCTGCCCGTCAGGTGGATCTCGTATTCACCGCCTGCGTTGAATCCGCCAAGTCCATTGAAGCACTGGAGTCCGGTGCCTGGATCCGCGCTGTCCGCATGAATCGCCACAGTGCCGAGCGGCACGATGTCGCGATTCATGATTTCGAGCTTGGGCGGATATCTGTCCTCGACTCCCGGGAACTCGAGGAAGTTGCCGAGACCAAGTCCGTCGCAGTTCACCTGCACTCGCGCCATCGCCTGAAGGAGCGTGATATCCTCCGGCTTGAGAAGATCACCACGGCGGATGAACACGCCGCCTGGCCGATCGAGAAGTCCAGCCTCGCTGGACGCCATTGCCGTTGCCAGCAGCTCGTCGCTCAGCTCCTGCATATAGGTCGCGGGATGCACGTTCAGGATCACCAGATCACAGGTGATTCCCTTGAGCCTCCAGTAGTGGTGCGTCCGGAGCAGCTGGCGCACGCTCGGCATTCCGACCGAGCTCTCTATCGTTGCAAGCAGTATCGGCCAGTCGCCGGAGATGCCAAGGGCCCAGAGCGCTTGTTGTCCGAGTTTGTTTTCCTCGACCGCGCTTTGCGCTGGCCTGAATCCCGGGTGCGGGAACATCAAATGACCGGCGAGGTCCTGATAGAGCGCAGCGTCGGCAGGTGCGATCCCGAGATCGCGAAGCTCCGCCTGCGCCTGCGCCCACGACAGGTCGAGGGCGCGCCGCGCGCTGTATGGATCATGATACAGGTCAGCCAGTTCTATGGCGCGGTCTTTTTGCCCGGTCACGAACGTTGTGAACGCCACGTGCGCCGATCCGCCGGGTGGGATTCGCACCTTCACACGCAGTGAGAAGATCGGATCGAGCACTGCGCCCACCGTTCCCGTCAGCTCTGCGCCTTCGTCGAGCGCTTCCGCATTCCTCACCGACCGACCGCGACCGACGAATTTCGCCCGATCAGTCTCGCACGTGACCTTCCCAACCAGCTCCGGCCCGGTCGCCACGACGTGCGCACACCAGATCGCCGCCTCGGTCGCCGACCGAGAGCGCCGCGTGGCCAGCAGTGCCGCTTTCCCCTCCAGGAATTCCGTTTGCACGAAAAGATTGGCAAACGCGGGATGCGCGCGGTCGGTATCGGGCGGCGCCAGCACCACTTCCGAGTAGCTGGTCAGCTCGATCTCACGCGCCTGGAGCGACCTGTTCGTGAGTATCACGCGCCGCACTTCGGCCGCGTCGTCAGACGCAACAGCAATTTCCGTCACGGTGTCGATGTCACCATCGCGGCGAATGAACGTGATGCGGTCGCTGGCGAAGAGAACGCGGTACCACTGGGGCTCCGTCCCGGATGGTTGATGCGCCGTCGACCAGACGTGGCCGGTGCTGAGATCCTTTACGTAGCACCATTGCCCGTAGTTGTCGCGCGTGCTGTCGTGACGCCACCGGGTGACGGCGAGATTTCCATAACGGCTGAACCCGCCACCCGCGTTCGTGATGAGAGTCGTATACGGCACGTTCCCGAGAATGCCGACGACCGGCTGCGGTGTGTGCGGCGTCTCGATCTCACGTACCGCGGGCTTCTCCATCTCGCTCGGCACCCGCGCCACATCATCGCCCTGAACATCCTGCATCGTGAGCCGGCGCGGGATCCGCTCCTGCAGGACCAGTTCCGCCGAGCGAACGAGTGGATCCATGTGGAAGCGGCGCGGCCATATCTGCCGGTTGAGCGCGTTGGTAAGCGCGACGATGCTCATCCCGATGTGATGCGCCATGAACGTGGCCACGATCGTCTTCCGGGAGCCGGGTGAAGGCCGCGTGTAGTCCAGGGCGTCGCGGAATCCATAGGGGCCGAGCGCACCTTCCGCCTCGAGAGTCGTAAGATTCTTGAGTGACTGCCTGGGCTCCACGAGCATTGCCAGCACCGTCGCGTACGGCGCGATGACGAGCTCCTTGCTCAACCCGCGCTTGAGCGCGAGATCGGGGACACCAAAGCCGCGGTACTGATAGGTATGGAGCCTGTCGCGCACGGCATACGCGGATTCCGATACACCCCACGGTACGCCCCGCTCCGCACCGTAGGCGATCTGGCGCCTGACGCTTCCCTTGTGCGTCTGATCGAGCAGCGTGAAGGGAAAGGTTTGCATCACCAGCGCCGGCATCAGGTACTCGAACATGCTGCCGCTCCACGAGAGCAGCGTTCTCGTTCCAGCTGCTGCCGTCAGCGAGCGGCCCAGTCTGAACCAGTGATCGACCGAGACATCATCCTTTGCGATCGCCATGAAGGAGGCAAGCCGCGACTCGGAGGCCAGCAGATCGTAGTACGAATTGTCTACGGTATTGCTGCCGATGTGATAACCGATCGTAAATAACTTCCGCTTGGTGTCGTACAGGAAACGGAAATCCATCTCCACCGCGTATGCGTGCGCCCGCTCAGCGATCGCCTTCAGTCGCTTCGCATCCAGATCCGAGCACGCCGGATCCTTCAGCATCTCGTAGCATGCCTGCTTGAGCGCGATGAGATGTCCGGCGAAGTTGCCGCTGTCGACCGTCGAGACGTACCCAGGCTCGAGCACGCGCAGCTCGTTGAGGTCGTACCAGTTGAAGAAGTGGCCGTGGAAACGCCGCATCCGCTCGAGCGACCGAAAGACTTTCTCGACCCGGTCGATCATGTCCGACCGCGTAATGAAGCCGAGATCCACGGCGCTCACCGTCGAGAGAAGCTGGAGCCCGATGTTGGTCGGTGACGTGCGGAGCGCCAGAACCGGCTCCGGATCCTCCTGGAAGTTGTCGGGCGCGAGCCAGTGTGTCTCTTCCGTCACGAACTTCTCGAAGTACGTCCAGTGAAGCTTCGCGTATCGCAGCGCCGCGGTGTGCTCTGCATCGGTCAGATGTATCTCGCCAAGAATTGCCGGCCGGCTGAGCGCGAAAGCGATGCTCGGGCTCGCGAGCCACACGAGCACCAGCGGCAGTGTGCTCATGATGAACAGAAAGCGCTCGTTCGAGCTCGAGGCGCCCCCAACCGTCACGTGAAGACTGATTAGCGCGCCGAGAACCAGGCACAAAGCCGTAACCGGCCACATCTTGCGCCACGTTTCGAGCTGGGAGCCGATACCCAGCGCGCGCTCTACCTGTGATGCGGTCTGCCACTCGAGAAGATTCCGGTGGCTGATGAATAGCCTGTAGAGGGTGCGGACTATGGCGTCGGTGGATACGACGGCTTGATGCGGAAGGAAAGCGACAGCAAGGGTGAACTGCTGCCCGTTCGTGATGGCGTCGCGCCCGACCGCCAGATAGTACGCGAGCCACGACTGGTCGCGCGGCGGTCGGGCCAGGGAAATCGCCAGCGAGAAGAGCCAGGGGAAAGCGATCGTTACAAGTACGATTCCCGTCCACAGGACGACCTCGCCCGGAAGCAGGAACCAGCCGACGATCAGCATCGTCAGCTGAAAGATCTCGACCAGACTTCGGCGCAGATTGTCGAGAATCTTCCAGCGAGAGATCGCGGATAGGCGGTTCTGCATTCGTCCGTCCGGACCTGGGACCATCCCCTTCAGCCACCCGAGCAGCTGCCAGTCGCCACGAATCCATCGATGCTTCCGGCGCGTAAAGGTCAGATAGCGCGCGGGATAGTCATCATAGACTTCGATGTCGGTCGCGAGGCCCGCGCGCACCCAATTCCCCTCGATCAGGTCATGACTGAGCAGGGTGTTCTCGGGGAACCTCCCGTGCGTGGCCTCCTCGAACGCGTCGACATCGTAGATCCCTTTCCCGGTGAAGCTGCCCTCGCCATACAAATCCTGGTACACGTCGGATACGGCGGTCGTGTAGGGATCGACACCCGGGTGTCCGGAGTGTATCGCGGCGAAGTAGGACTTATGCGCGCTCGTGAGCGACACGCCGACCCGCGGCTGGACGATTCCGTACCCCTCGGTGACGCGTCCAATCGTCGGATCGTAGTGCGCGCGGTTGAGCGGGTGCGCAATCGTTCCGACGAGAAGCTGCGCCGCATCCCGGGGCAGGATCGTGTCCGAATCGAGCGTTATGACGTAGCGTACGAATCGGAGCCTGCTGGTCTCGCCAACGATCGTGGTGAACGCATCACTCGCTTCCCCCCGCAGGAATTTGTTGAACTGGGCGAGCTTGCCACGCTTCCTTTCCCAGCCCATCCACACGTTCTGCTTCGGATTCCACAACCGCGGGCGATGGAAAAGAAAAAACACATCTTCGCCCGCGTTTCCGTACCTCGCGTTGAGGTTCTTTATTCCCGCCGCTGCGGCGGCGAGAATCCCCTCGTCGTCCGGCCTGTGCTCGGTCGGTGAGTCGGTAAAATCACTCAGTATCGCGAATTGTAAATTCGGATCGCGATTGGCAAGGTACTGTACCTCGAGGTGTTCGAGCGCTTCCTCCACTGCGTGCACACTTCCGAGGAGGGTCGGGACGACCACTGCCGTCATGTACTCTTCCGGAATTCCGTCATCGCGCAGCTCGAGCTTGGACAGGAGGCGCGGCGGTAACAGCAGCGTTATGAGCTGGTTGATTACGCTGGTCCCTATCTCGCTCGCCGGAATGAGCGCCGCGAGTGCGATGACCAGTTGAACGATCGCCGGCGCGCCTTCTATGACCCCCAGAATTACGGCCAGCGCGAGAATGGTGAAGACGGTTATTCCGCCGAAGTACAGCGTATTGGGGTGCCGCTGAGTCCAGCGATACAGCCATTCTCCCGGTGGCGGAGTGTACGCGACTTTCTCCTCGAGAACCTGTCGGCCCTTGTCGACGAGGAAGTAGCCAACGTGTGCGTGTCTCGCGTCGCTGGGATCGGCGAGCTTCGCGAGCGCCAACACTTCGCTCGCGATTTCTTCTTCCGGCCGCTTGACTCGCTTGGCGATGTGCTCGACGATGTGGCGGTAGTGATCGCGGGTCCCGAACGTCATCGATGGGTAGTGGCCGCTCGGATCCTGACGCAGGAGTTTTTCCGTCGCGCTCTGCGATTCGACGAAGTCTTTCCAGTCGAGTCTCGAGATCGTGCGCAGGCTCGTAATACTGTTCGCAACCGTCACTTGCGTCAGCGCCACTCTGCGATTCGATCGCGTTGCCGCTTCTTCCGCGCTCGGCCCATCTTCCGCGATCCACTGCTCGAGCCAGATCAGCGGCGTGAAGTTTGTCTGATACGACCGGACCTGCTGGAGGAATCGCGCTACCCAGGTCGGCGTGAACGGCGGGTGATCGTCGACGAACGCCGCAAGCGCTTTCGCCAACGCCTGCGGTGACTCCTCACTTGCCTCGCGTAGAGCTGTAGCAGCCCGGTCGGCTGATTCGACTTCCTGCAGGCGCGCCGCAACTCGCAGCGCCATGCGGCGGATGTTCTCGACGAGACCCAGCCGGAGCATCGTTGGTATCGCCCACAGCTCACCGATGCGAAGCGGAGTGACTGTCTGATACTCGCGGACGAACAGCGTGATGTTGTCGAGATCGAGGTGACCTTCCGTGTGTGCGATCAGCTCGATTGCTACTTCGTATGCTCGCGGATAGCCGGCCAGTGATCCCGTGGCCAGTTTGGGCAGCTCCTCGTAGTAACCCTTGGGAAGACTTGTCCGAATCTCCCTGATGTGCTCCTGGACGATGTAGAAGTTGTCCAGCAGCCAGTCTCCGGCTGGACTGATGTCCAGCCCGCCCTCCGCGCCGTTGTTTAGCTCGTGATAGACGCGATCGAGAACTTCTCTCGTGTCCTCGAGACGGAGTAGAAGAGGGCCGGCGCCACGCTGTTTTTGCGCGGGGAGCAGGTGATGTCCGCGCGCTACGGCGCGCGCGCGCTCACCGAGTCGCTCGAGGCCTAGTACTTCGCCCCGAATCGGACCGACGAGTTCTTCGCCAGCTCCGTTTCGCGAGCGGCCGAACAGACGACTCAGAATTGTTGTTGGAGCCTTGGGCGGGATTGCTGTTGCCACGTCACTTACTCAACGCCAGAGATGTGCCGCTCTCGAATGGAGCACCACCCGCAAAATATCCCGTTTTCTCTAATCGGCGTAATAAGCTTGAATACACAGCGTCACCAGACGCTGGCGGACGCGCTCATATTGATCCGCATTCTGTGGGCGCAGGGACTCGGCGAGGGAGTTCCAGAGCTGCTTGAAGATGACGATGAGCTCCTCGGGTTGAACGTTGTTCTCGTGTGCTTCCCGGCCGACTCTCTTCAAAAGATCAGCAAGCTCCGGCGTTGGACCATCCGGTCGCTTGAGCTGATCCGTGAGTGCCGTCCGCAACTCGTTCATCGTGCTTTCTGAGAGAGGGCTCACGAATTATTGGGCAAATAGTTTCCCCCACTCTCTCACTAGTGCGCAGAGGTGGACATTTGTTCCCAAGAATATCTAAGAGGTACGGTCGTCGCGCTAGAGAATCCTGAAGGTCCGTAAGTTGCCGAGCAGGTGGCGTCCTCTTTTGGTTGGCGGTATTGGATAACGTGCTGATTGTCGCGCGCGAAGAGGTCGTCGCTGCGCTGTTAGGGCTAATGGTAGAGCTTCGTGGTTTGCAGCCGAGGTTCCTGGGAAGGGAGGAGTCGGTCGAGGACGCCATCACGGGTGAGGCGTTCGAGGCCGTCGTGATCGATTGTGATTACCCCGACTGCGAACACCTTATGGACACCATTCGGGATGCTGGCGCCCTGCCCATTCTCTTTAGTCCCTTCAGAATGCAGGCAGAAGTAAAGGAAGTCGCCGCACGACATGGCATTAGGTCTTTCACCCTTCCCACTGATCCGGACACTTTCGGGAGAATGCTCGAGGCCTGATTTTCCGGCCTCTCGTCCAGATTGAAATCCCCGGATAGCCGAACGCCCCTCATCGAGGGGCGGAGGTTATGCCATCCACACGCCTGGGTCCTAACGAATTCGAATTCCGCCCATCAGCCGGAACAGAGTGACATCTGCCGGCACCGAGTAAACCTGGGCTCCAAGATCGAGAGATTGGCGAAAGACGGCAGTCAATCCACCGAAGATTGCCGCGCGGATGAGCGGCTTCTCGAGCTCGACCTCCGTTCTGTCGACGCTGCCATTTCCATCGGTGAACCCGACCTGGAAATGTGGATCGATCCTGTTTGCGCCGGCGCCACCGTAGAACGAGATCCCGCGGTTTCCCGGAGCAAATCCCGCCGCGATGTCACCCCCGAACATGTCGGGATGGAAGGTGTCCTTCGATGGACTGGTCCCATAACACGGGCTCGTGGGCGACGTCTGCTGCAACTGGGATCGAGGGCAGGTGATCGCTCCTTTGACGTTTCCAAAGGTGCCATGCACGCGGAGCATGAGAGTCGTCCCATTTGTGACAGGACCGAGCGCGAAATGGTGAGCCTGTGATACCGCAACGCTGAAAAGGTTCGGCGTCGCTCTCGCAATCGTAACCGGAGGGAGGTATGCAGCCTCGAGCGCAAAACCGAATGGTCCGCCGACCGTGATCCTGGGCCGTCCGAATACTGGCGAGAGTGAAGTGTGCTCACTTTTCTGGGTGAAGCACCTGCCTGTTTGCTCGATCGCAGGATCTGGCTTGGGGATGTATTCTCCCTCCGCGCCGATCCTGATAGTGGCTGGCCGGAGTTCCTCCGGAGCAGTCGCCATTGTGAATACGATCGGCGCCGTATAGAAAGCGAGAAGTTTCCCTTCATTGCTGCCGGTTGGAACCCTGCACTGCGCGGTTGCTTCTCGCTGCGCGGCAAAGAGAATCACTCCGATGAACAGACCTCGGCGCATCATTGCTCCTGATTCGGAAAAATCATTGGTGAGAGACTAACGTAGGGCTCGAGCACTCGTGAGGCGACGATCACTCGGCAAGCGCACGAGTCCGAGGCGTCAACGTATACCTTGAACTGGTGAACGCCCAGCCGGTACACCGTCACGACCGGAAAGATCAACGATTTCCCGACGCCCGTGCCTTCCGCGCGTATGTGCGCAGCATGCATTCGGAGTAAAACGCCGGATGCTCCGCGTATGCGCTCCACGCTTTGTTGACCCGCATCATTTCCTTGTCGTAAGCCAGGAAGATCGCCGTCTTCTCGCGTGCCTCATCAGCCGACCGATTCGCGGCCCGTGTCGCAAGTGCATAACCGACATAGTACCGCGTATCCCACGTCTGTCCCTTGCGCAGATCATTCACGAGCAGGCCCGCCATGCGGTGATCGAAATGATCGTGCGGATTCGCGGCAATGCTTGGATCGTTCGCGTGGACAACGATCTCCGCGGCGGCGAAGCTCGACCCGATCAGTTTGTTCGCAGTGGCCATCAGATCTTGCCATCCGTGATAGGCCGCACTCCCATCGACGGCGAGCATTGTCCCAATTTTCTTTCCGCGTAGCCTTCTCAGGCTTTGGTAATCATGGCGACCGAAGCCCAGGCCATTTCTTTTCCCGTCCGGCAGCCGCATGAAGTAGGACTCGGTATTGGCGATCATGCATTTTCGAATCGCGTGCTCCAATACTTCCGTCGTGGAGCATCTCACTGCGGCTGAGTCAGCCGCGTCAGGACCTATGGCGAGTCGTGTCGATTGCAGCGCTGCGCGTTCCCGGGTCTGCCAATAAAGGGAGTCGCGTCCATCGTCACCGGCGGTCAGGTAGATAAAGATTACAGAGTCACCAGCCCTGATTCTTTTTGCGACGACATCTCCCATGAAGAGTTGCCAGTCATCCTCATGAGCAACGACGAACACATCGTGCCGGGCCGGTACGTTAGATGTATATCGAACCAGTGGTTCGAATCGCGCAGGGCTCATTACGCCCATCTGAAGCAATCCGGCGCCGCAGGCCAAGAGTCGGCCAATGATCAAGGTCATCGTTGGAAGGATGGATTACCCCGTTAATCGGCGCGGGTGCGCCTCTACCTGCTGCCTCTTACCCAGTAACTCGCACCTCCCACCTAGCTCTTCCCGCAGTTAAAAGTAGCACCACAGATGCAAAAAGGCGGATGCACCCTAAGGGTGCATCCGCCCAATTAGATCCTTATTTACCGCCAGCTACTCGACCTTCACGGCCTCGACTTCGATACCGATCTTGATCTCGTTCCCAACAACAACTCCACCTGTCTCCAAGGCCTGATTCCAGGTCAGCCCGAAATCCCGGCGATCGATCTTGCCGCTCGCACTAAACCCGACTCGCTCGCTACCCCACGGATCCTTCGTCTGACCCTCGAACTGGACGTTGAGAGTAACCGGCCTGGTCACATCGCGAATCGTCAGATCACCGGTGAGCTTGAACTCCTTCCGATCTCCTTCGATGTTGGTGCTTCGGAATTTGATCTCGGGATATTGCTCGGCATGCAGAAAATCGCCCGAGCGAAGATGCTGGTCCCGTTGATCGGTGCGGGTATCGATGCTCGCTGCCTTGAGAGTCGCCTCGACCGAAGAATTCTTCGGAGTTTTCTCGTCGATATTGATGAAGCCTTCCACGTCTGCGAACCGTCCCTTGACAGTCGTGATCATCAGGTGCTTCGCGGAGAACTCGACAATGCTATGGGTGGGGTCGAGCTTCCAAGTGGTCTTTGCTCCCGTCGCGGGAGCTGTCTGAACTGGTGCGGTCATCGTTTCCTCTCGAATCTACGGTTTGAGGCGGTTACGCCTTTAATCGGGGCTAGTAGCTCTGGACTTACTGTGCGTATGGTAGTATACTTTAGTAAGTACATTGTGTCAAGCACCCAAATCCGTAGACTTCTCATCATGGCCGATTCTTCCCTCCCCGTTTCACAGGTATGCTCCCGCTTTCATCGCGCTATCGAGCTCATCGGTAGCCGCTGGACAGGTGCCATTCTTCAAACCCTCCTTCAGGGAAAAACGCGCTACGCGGCCATCAAGGGTGCCATCCCGGACCTCACCGATCGGATGCTGTCCGAACGCCTTCGCTCCCTTGAGGGCGAAGGATTGGTCGTCCGCAGTGTGATCCCCGACACTCCCGTGCGCGTCGAATACGAGCTCAGCCTGAAGGGCCGCGAGCTCCAGGACGCACTAAAAGAGATCGCCAGCTGGGCCGAACGCTGGATTCCGCTTGAAAGCGTTGCGCACGAAGAGAGCGCTGACAAATCCAACGCCAGTAAGCATCGCCCCGCGCGCCACACCCGCAAAGCCGGATCTGCGTGACCTGACCAAACGCGAGATCTACATGACCGATCTGAAAGACGCTGAGTAAGTTTCAGCGTCTTTTTTTCTTCGTGGAGACCCACTGATGCGCACGCTGTTCTCGTCGCTCCTGATCTCGGCAACCGGTCTCGCTCTGGCTCCATTACCAGCCGACGCACCGCCGCGAGGTTTCTTCCCGCAATCCGTTCAAGCAGAACGCGATCTGGAAACGCGATTCAAGACAATGCCCGATCCAGCCCACATGAGAGAAGCCATGCGCCGGCTGAGCGCGCGCCCACATCATGTCGGCTCGCCCTACGATAAAGACAACGCCGAGTGGATTCTCGCCCAATTCAAGTCATACGGATGGGACGCGCACATCGAGAACTTCGACGTACTCTTTCCGACTCCCATCGACCGCGTCGTCGAGCTCGTCTCTCCAACGACCTTCAAGGCATCGCTGCAGGAGACCGCGCTCGCGAACGATCCCACATCCAACCAGCAATCCGAGCAGCTGCCCTCGTACAATGCCTATTCCATCGACGGCGATGTCACCGGTCCTCTTGTCTTCGTCAACTACGGAGTGCCCGCCGACTACGAGGAGCTGGAGCAGCGCGGCGTTTCGGTAAAGGGGGCGATCGTGATCGCCAAGTACGGCGGCTCGTGGCGCGGCATCAAACCCAAAGTAGCGGCCGAGCACGGCGCAATCGGATGCCTGATCTATTCGGACCCGAGAGACGATGGTTACGCCGGTGGGGGCGTCTTCCCCAACGGACCGATGCGTCCAGCACAGGGAGTTCAGCGCGGTTCCGTTGCGGATATGCCCATCTATCCGGGAGATCCTTTGACGCCAGGAGTCGGAGCTACAAAGGATGCGAAGCGCCTCACACTGGCACAGGCTGCCACTATCACCAAGATACCGGTGCTCCCGATTTCCTACGGGGATGCGCAACCGCTTCTGGCTGCACTCGGAGGTCCAATCGCTCCAGCTGCGTGGCGCGGCGGGCTCCCCATTACTTATCGCCTCGGCGCGGGACCGGCCAAGGTTCATCTCCGCGTAAAATCTGACTGGAGCCTCAAAACGCTCCATGATGTAATCGCCAAACTTCCCGGCACCACCGAGGCGGACCAGTGGGTCATACGTGGCAACCACCACGATGCGTGGGTGAATGGTGCGCAGGATCCGATCTCAGGTCTCGTAGCTGAATTGGAGGAAGCGCGCGCTCTCGGTGCATTGTACCAACAGGGCTGGCGGCCGAAGCGCACCATCATCTACGCCGCGTGGGACGGCGAGGAACCGGGACTTCTGGGCTCCACTGAATGGGTCGAGACGCATGCTGAAGAGCTCAAGGCGCACGCGGTTGCCTATCTCAACAGCGACACCAACAGCAGAGGATACTTTGAGGCGGCGGGATCGCACTCGCTCGAGAAGTTCGTCAATGGAGTTGCAATGGACGTCGAGGACCCCGAGTCGGGGGTGAGCTCATGGAAACGGCTACAGGCCTCTCGAATTCTGGATGGCTCGCCGGAGACTCGTCGTGATGCGCGCGATCGCGAAGACCTCCGCATCAGTGCTCTCGGCTCTGGATCAGACTACTCCTCGTTCATCGATCATCTGGGCATCGCGTCTCTGAATTTCGGATACGGCGGTGAGGACGACGGCGGTATCTATCACTCGATCTACGACGATTTCTACTGGTTCATGCATTTCAGTGACAGTGCCTTCGTCTACGAGCGGGCGTTGGCTCAGGCAGCGGGAATCACGGTGCTGCGGCTTGCCAACGCGGATCTCCTTCCCTTCGCGTTCACGAATCTCGCCGAAACTGCTCAGGGTTACGTAAAAGACCTCCAGTCCCTGCGGGACAGACGCGCGGAGCAGATCGCCGAGCGCAACCGCCAGATAGAGGAGGGTCTCTTCAAGTTCACGAGCGATCCCCGCGATCCCGTGACTGCACCGCAGCGTCAGCAGCCGGCACCACAGTTGAACTTCGCGCCGCTGCTCAACGCTCTGGATTCACTCAACCATTCAGCTTCGCGTTACGAGAAGGCCTACACTCGTGCGGTTACCGAAGGGCGCTCGACTGTCGCGAAGAGCGTGAACGAGCAGCTGATTCAGGCGGAGCGTGCACTCACGTCAACCGATGGTCTGAAGAACAGACCATGGTATGTCCACATGCTCTACGCTCCCGGGTTTTACACGGGCTACGGCGTAAAGACGATACCAGGTGTCCGCGAGGCAATCGAGCAGGGGCAATGGCAGGATGCTGACCGGGAAATAGCACGTGCCGCTTTGGCGTTGTATCGCGAAGCGACGTTTGTAAGTGGAATTGCCGCCACTCTCTCCGGTGGGTCCCCATGACGATGCTCGGAAGCCGGTTTCGCGTGCACTCCTAGTTCCGTTTGCTATTAGCACTAAAACAATTCAGGGCCGCCAATTGATGGCGGCCCTGATTGTTTGCATGAGGCCTGTCAACCACCCAGCAGAGTTGCTTGTAATAGGCTGTTCAGTACGTCGCTTGATAGTTCAACCGGAATCCTCGACCCGGTTGCGGGATGAAATCCTTGATCACCGACAGGTTATCACGGTACACCCGGTTGAACACGTTGTCGCAATGGATGCTGATATTGTTCACGACGCGTTGCCGTGCAAAGCGCAGCCCGACTCCGAGATTGACAACAGTATATCCGGGAGTTGGCGTGTCGCCCTCGCCCAACCGTGTTTGTTTTGCGGCGAGGCGTGTTTCGATCATGCCCATGTGCGTTTGGTCCTGATAGGTCGCTCGCACCAAACCCCGTAGCGGTGGCGTGAAGGGCAACGGCACGTTCAGTCTGGTGTCCTCGGCGTTCACATAGTCGGCGCCTGCTTTGAGCGCGAAATACGCAGCCGGCTGGACGGTGACGCTCGCGTCCAGACCAAACAGCCGTGCGTCTGTGGCCCCGAATTGACGCACCGGAAAAGCTTGGATCGTATCGCCGCGCAGGAATCCATAGATGTAGTGACTAATGCTGTTAACGTAGGGCGAGATCTCAAAGGACGTGTTGGCAAAGTTGCCTTTGAGCGACGCATCCGCGCCCAATCCAGTTTCGGGTCCAAGACCCGGGGTGCCGATAGTGTAAGTACCGCTCGGCGCATCGAGGCCATTCGCGAACAGCTCCTGAACGGTCGGCGCACGAAACGATCGCGCAAAGCTCACTGATCCCGTCAAGTGCGATGTGAGTTGCTGGATACCGCCGAGTGAGGCCGTCAGTGCATTGGAAAGCCGCGACTCGTTGAGAGTCTGAAAGGCCGGGTCTGTCGACTGCGGGTCCGGATGAGTCTGAATCTTGTTGTAGTCGTACCGCAGGCCGGCCTGCAAGCGGGTGTTTTCCGCCACTTGGTATTCCTCATACGCGTATGCCGCGACTCCGCTCGTACGCGAGTTCGGCCCCAGTGGTTCGTCACCCCGGATGCTCATATCCTCGACGTTCGTCCACAGACCTAGCGTCCCCTGAAGTTTGCCAAGCGGCTGATGCTGGAGCTGAAGTACGCCATTGAACTGGCGCTTTTTGAAATGGGTCGCCTCCGGATCGGAGACACCATTCGCATCCTGCGCAGTCGGAAATTCAGAGTGGTTGTAATCATTGAAGCTTGCGTTGAGCTTCACCTGATTCACGAATGCGAAGCCGCCGTTGAAAAGGCTACGCAGCTCGATCGTGTTTCGACGCTGTGCAATGCGCGACGTCGTTGGAGGCACATTCGCAAAGTCGGGATTTGGTGGTACGCCAGGTATGCCGTAGTTCACCTCGAAGTGTTTGCCGCCAATCCCGATCGCTCCAAAGTCGCTCTGGTATGCGTAGCCGAGACCTGCTTCGCCGCTATGGTCGAACGTCTGAGGCATGCGGTCCAGGTTGAACACCGCCCCGGTGCCCGGGTCAGTATAGTTTCCCGAAGGAATCCGGATATTGTGCGCGCGAACTCCCCCCGCCGAGACACGGAATGCCTGATTGCCCTGGCTGTAGACGTTATTGATGTAACCGGCACCCGCGGTGCTCACCGTATTTCCTTCGATCGCGGCAGTGCCTGAAATGGGATGATCCGACACCGCTGGAACGATGTCGGTGATGACATTTACAATTCCGCCAATCGTGCTGGGTCCATAGAGGATGGTTGCGGGACCCCGAACCACATCGATCTGCGAAATGCCGATTGCCTCGATCGGGGTGGCATGGGCGGGATCGAAAGTCGCCAGATCACCCATGCGAAGCCCGTTCTCGAGAACCAGCACCTCGTTGTCACCGAGCCCTCGCAGAATTGGTCTTGACGGCGCGGACCCGAGGCTGCGAACCGCGACGCCTGGAAGATCCGAAATCTTCTCGGCGAAAGTCGCCCCGGGACTGTTCTGGAATTCGACCAGAGATTTGGACGCCGTAGATTGATACTGCTCGTCCGAAATTCGCGCGGTTGGCGATGCGGAGACCACGACCTCTTTCAGCTGGATCGCAGATTCCCTGAGGTCAATGGATATCCTTGCGATGTTGCTCATCACTTTGACGGTGTCGGTCACCGACGCATACCCCGTGACACCGACGTACACCCTGTAAATCCCCTTCGGGACATCGGAGAAAGCGAACTGTCCCTGCGCACCAGAATGTTCGATGCGATCGAGCTCGAGAAGTCGGACCGTCGCGCCAACTATAGGCTTCCCCGCAGTTTGAACCGTTCCACTGATGGTTTGCGCTTGTAGCGTCGCCGACGACAAGAGTATCCCGTGAAACACAACACAGGCTACGATTGAAACGCTCCAAATCGCACTCATGCGAGCTACTCGTCCAGACATTTCAGCCTCATTCTGGGGTTTACCGCTGGCAGCGAAGGACGCTAGCCGAGTAAGCTAGGACGACAGTCGAAAAAGTCGCCGGACGGCAGTCAAACATCGCCAATGGCTAGGGACGGAATCGAACCGCCGACACGCGGATTTTCAGTCCGCTGCTCTACCAACTGAGCTACCTAGCCGCTCTACTTGCACATTGGACAGGACAATTAACCCAATCGCGATCTTCTAATCAACTCAATTAAGGCTTGTCTTGTCGCTTGATCGTGCGCCCTGGTGCATCGATCGCCTGGGCTAGCAAGCGCTGGAGCTCTTCATCGGTAATGTTGGCCCAATTGGACTGGCGCGAAGGAAGTCGCCGACGTGCCGTGGTATTCAACCCCTCAAAGCAAATCCAACCATCCTGGAAATCGCCGAGAAAACCTCGACCCCTGGCGCTTGTTCGGCTCAGACCTGGTATGACTGGCCATGCGCGCCAGGCACGGCCAGTATCATCGACGAATTCGCGAACACGTGTGTCAGGCTTCGTGCCACCTTCGGCACTCGATTCATCAGGCCTCTCATCAGACTTGGGATTTGTGCTCCCTCTACGATCGGTCTCGTGGAGTCTGATTGGTCGCTCACGCTTCGCAGACGCTCGACGCTCCATGTGGCGCCGCACCGAGATCGTCTGTTCCGCCGCCACTGCGGCAGCTAGCAGCGCATCTTCGAGTCGCCGGACTTCCTGGGTTGATTCCGTCGAAAGACCGTTCGCCTCCGCCTGACAAGCTTCGTGGAGGCGGCGGCGAAGTTCTTCTTCCACGTCCTCGAGAACGGGCTGGAGTGGATCCGGTTGTGGTGGTTGAAGAGGAGAAGATGGCATCGGTGAACTCACGGTCTGTAGTAGACATTCTTGCAATACTGCTACCACCGTGCCGTCGCGCTCAGCGAGGAGGCACCTTTCCGTGAACCGCGGTAATCACCGACTTCACCCCGCCTCGAACGTTGAAGTCACCGACAACGCGCATCCATTTGGGCTTGGAGCTGGCCACCAGATCATCCAGAATGCGGTTGACTGCGCGCTCGTAGAAGATGCCGTCGTTCCTGTAGCTCCATAGATAGAGCTTGAGACTCTTCAGCTCGACGCACTTCGCGGCCGGAATGTATGTGATGCGAATCGTTCCGAAATCGGGCGCGCCTCCCTTCAGCAGCGCGAGCTCCTCGGCGTCGCTCTCGATACCGCCAACCGGGCAAAGGGAGGTGAACTCCGAGCAATCCATGTGGATCTCGTAGTCACGGCCGGCGTAAGGATTGTCGAAAGTCTCGAGGAGTTCTGGGCTTGGCATCCTCGAACGATGCATAGATGATCGGCGCGGATCAATCCGCGGGGAGGCCTCCAGGCCTCACGACTCAGAGCAGCGTCGCTATCACTCGTCGCGCAGTTTTCGCGACATCTCCTCGAGTAGTCGGCGCTCGTCTCTGGTCAGGCTTTCTATCCCCTGCTGCGAGATCTTGTCGAGCACCCGATTCACCCGCGCAGCGTACTCTTTCGGGCTCTCCTGTTTCGGCACGTGCTGTAGCGGCTTGCTCTCGCGAAGAATGATCGCGTTGCTGCGTGCGACCACCTCGTCCACTCCGGCCGCGCGATCACGCATTGGAGGCCTGCCGCGAGGGACGGCGCGCGGCATGTCCTCTGATTCGTCCGGCACGGAGGACACCCAGCCCCTCACTCGGTTGATCCCACCGACGGCGTAGAGCTTGAGGAAGATCCATCCGAACGCCATTCCGCCGACGTGAGCCGTCCAGTCGATTCGCGAGTTCGGCGACAGGGCGAAGATGAGATTCATCGCCAGCATCGCCAGGATGAGCCAGCGAGACCTCATTGGAATAACGCCGAAAAGGTAGACCTCTTCGTCAGGCCACCTGAGCGCGTATGCGACGAGCACTCCGCTGATCGCGCCTGAGGCGCCGATGACCGATGAGTGCTGCGCGAAGACGAGATGCGTGATCGCTCCACCCACGCCGCAGAAGAGATAGAACCATACGAACGTCCGGGTTCCCCATTCATGCTCCAGTCGGGGGCCGAACATCCAGAGCGTGAACATGTTGAACGCGAGGTGCGCGAGCCACGCGTGCACGAACATGTACGTGACTAACGTCCACCAGTTGGCCGGAAAGCGGGCCGGATCGAGAGCGAGCGCCGAATACAACGCATCTTGTCCAAACAGCGTCAGCTGCAGGAAATACACGCCAATATTCAGCGCCAGCAGCCACTGAACAGCGCGCGTCATGCGTGGAGATTCAGATACGTCGTACAACTCGCTCATGCGGACCTGCGACTAAGAGACTACATCCTAAGACCCAGTGGGTGGCGAAGGGTTCCTCCCGCGGACCCTACTCGAGAGCGAGCTTTACGATCCGCTCACACAGCTCAGGGAAGCTGATTCCCATGGCCGCCGCCCCTTGTGGTATCAGACTGAGTTCGGTCATCCCGGGCAACGTGTTTGCTTCAAGACAGTAGAACTCGCCGTCGGTGGTGAGCCTGAAATCTATGCGGGCGTACCCTCGGAGCTTGAGCGATCGAAATGCCGACAACGCCTGCTCCTGGACCCTTTCCGTCGCCTCCGGCGACAACTTCGCCGGGAATTCCTCGGTCGCCATACCGGGTGTGTACTTGCACTCGTAGTCGTAGATCTCGTGCTTCGAAATGATCTCTCCCACCGGCAGCGCTACATCGCCAAGAACCCCGACTGTCAGCTCGCGTCCCGGGACGAATCGCTCGACCATTACTTCGTCATCATACTTGCTCGCTTCCTCGATTGCGGCGGCCAGGTCCCCGCGCTTTTTCACCAGGGACAGCCCCACCGTGGAACCCTCTTTCGATGGTTTCACCACCACGGGAAGCCCCAGCATTCCTTCAACCTGTTCGACCGTCACGGGAATCATGAGCCAGTCGGCGGTTTTTACATCCGCCGCGCGAAAGAGCTTCTTCGACAAATCCTTGTCCATCGCCAAGGCGCTCGCGAGGTGACCGCTTCCCGTGTACTTCACGTGCGCCATATCCAGCAGGGCCTGAATCGTACCATCCTCTCCCTGGCCACCGTGAAGAGCCAGGAACGCGACATCTGCGTCCCGGATTTCCTTCATCGAAGTGAGATTCGGCAGAAACGATCCTTCCGCCACTTTCGACAGCGCCTCGAGCGATGGCGGTGCTGTTCCAACCCTGCCCGTGCTCA
Source organism: Gemmatimonadaceae bacterium (assembly GCA_035317585.1). GTDB lineage: Bacteria > Gemmatimonadota > Gemmatimonadetes > Gemmatimonadales > Gemmatimonadaceae > UBA4720. Next base: position 32,285 of record DATHGO010000284.1, read on the forward strand.
GATCACGCTCCTCGCTGGCGCTGAGCACCCCGCGCGCCGGATCGAGAGCAGTCACTTCGTGACCGCGGTCTCGTAATGCCTGGACGATTCGGATTCCCGAGGCCAGTGAGACATTACGCTCGGAGGAAGTCCCGCCCATGAGTACCGTAATCTTCATTCGATCGAATTTCCGTTGTTAACGAGACATCATGTAATGCAGCATGTCGGATCGCGTGACGATCCCCTGGACGACCCCATGTTCCTGCACGAGGACCGCTGGATTCGCCTTCGACAGCAGCTTTACCACGCTGTCTACTGGCTGATCTGACGCCACCATCGGAAACGGTGAATCCATTATTTCGCTGACCGTCAGGTCCAGCAGCTTGGGATTCTCCAGACTCTTCTGCGAAACCGACCAGTCGCTTACCGATCCGACACAGTTCGCGCCATCCATGACGGGGAGCTGAGAGACATCGTGAAGACTCATGAGGCCGATGGCCTGCCTTACGGTTGCACCAGGTCCAACGCTCACTACCGCTGGCGCCCCGCCATTCTTCCTGCCAAGGACGCTGTGGAGAGCAACCTTCGGTACGTCGAGCATCTGGTTCTCGCGCATCCATTCGTCGCTGTAAAGCTTGGAGAGATAGCGCTCGCCGGTGTCGCACAGGATCGTCACTACCATCGCATTCGGATCGTCGAGCTCGCGCGCGATGTTGAGCGCGATCGAGGTGATGAGTCCGGATGATCCGCCGACGAACAAGCCTTCTTCGCGTGTGAGTCGCCTCGCCATCGCGAAGGACTCCTTGTCAGTCACCGTGTAGTACTCGTCGATCACGCTCATGTCGAGCGTTCCGGGAAGCTTGTCCTGCCCGATTCCTTCGACCTTGTAGGGCGTTCCCTCAATCTTGTTCTTGCCTTTGCTCCGCCAGTACTCGGCCAGTATCGAGCCGGCGGGGTCACCTGCGATCACCCTTACCTTCTTGCTGCGCTCCTTTAGATAGCGGCCAACGCCAGTGAGTGTCCCCCCTGTGCCGGCCGACCCAACAAAGTGCGTGATCTTTCCGCCGGTCTGCTGCCAGATCTCGGGGCCCGTCGTCGCATAATGGGCGTCGGGGTTCGCATCGTTGTAGAACTGATCGGCCAGAATCGCGTTGGGAGTCTCTTTCGCGATCCGTCTCGCCATCATCACGTAATTGTCGGGATGATCCGGTGGAACTGCCGTCGGAGTCACGATAACCTCCGCGCCGAATGCCTTGAGCAGACGGACTTTTTCCTGAGACATCTTGTCAGGCATTGTGAAGATGCACTTGTATCCCCGGAGCGCCGCCGCGATCGCGAGGCCGACACCCGTGTTCCCGCTCGTGCCTTCAACTATCGTCCCGCCTGGTTTCAGCTTGCCTTCTTTCTCTGCCCGCTCGATGATCGGAAGGCCGATTCGATCCTTCACCGAGCCGCCGGGATTGAAGAATTCCGCCTTCGCGTAAACCGGAGTGCGGATCCCGCGCGTGACCTGGTTCAGCTTGATAAGTGGTGTCCAGCCGATCGTCTCGAGGACGTTGTCGTAGGGCTGGCGGTTGCGTTCGTTTTTCATCAGCGAGTGGTTTTACGCCCTGTCGCTTTCCGCACTGGCGGTTTCGCTGTCGTATTGGATGCGGAAGCCTTACCCGTGTCCGCTTTGGCGGTATTGGTCGACTTGGCGGTGGTGCTCGCGGTAGCGGTAGAGGAATCGCGCACAATAATGGAATCGCCTGCCAATGGCGGCGCATCGGGATGCCTGAAGAACACGGGCAAGAGTATGGACACCGGCACGGGCTGACCCTGAGTCTTCGCAGGCTCGAACTTCAGATCGCGCGAGCCCTTCATCGCCGCCGAATCCAGCGCTGTGAAGCCGGAAGTCTCCGCAATGCGGGTCGAGTCGGGCACTATCGCTCCCTCCCTATCGATGAAAATGCGGAGCGTGACGTTGCCCTGAACTTTCTGGGCATACAGTGCCGGCGGATAACGGAAAGGCAGCTCCTTGTTGAGCATCACCGGCGCGATGTCTGGCTGCCTGCCAACTGTCTGGAACGGCAGTCCGGATCCGTCTCCCTTCTTGCACCCGGCGACGATCATCATCACCAGCAGAATTACTGCGTCTCTCGTGCGTAGCTGCATTCTCAAGCTGCTCCTCCCTCTTCCTTCACTTCATCGACGAGTCGGGCGAGCATCTCGAGCGCCTGGATTGGAGTCATCGCATTTGGTTCCAAATTTCTCAGTTGTTGCACGACTGGATGCGTCATCATTCCGAACAGTGCCAGCTGACTATCTGTGGCGTCGGTAGGCGCCACCAGAGCGCGTCCCGTTCGAGGCACGATCTGTTCCGCTTCAAGAAGTCTCAGCAGCTCCGTTGCCCGCTTTATGACCGAGGGCGGAAGACCCGCCAGCCTGCCCACTTCGATTCCATAAGACCGATCGGCACCACCGGGCTGGAGACGGTGGAGAAAAAGCACCTGATCCCCGACCTCGCGCACTTGAACGTTATAGTTGCGTACTGCGACTAAATTGTCAGCCAGCTGCGTAAGCTCATGATAGTGCGTCGCGAAGATCGTTTTGCACCCGACGGCATTGTGCAAATGCTCGCTCACCGACCAGGCGATCGATATTCCGTCGTAGGTCGAAGTACCTCGCCCAATCTCATCGAGGAGCACCAGACTTCGCCGCGTCGCGGTATGAAGAATGGCGCTCGTTTCCGACATCTCCACCATGAATGTCGACTGGCCGCGTACCAGGTTGTCACTCGCCCCAACCCGCGTAAAAAGGCGATCGACGACGCCGATTCGCGCCTTGGTTGCGGGAACGAAGCTGCCAATTTGCGCCATCAGCACGATCAGACCGACTTGCCGGAGCACTGTCGATTTCCCGGCCATGTTCGGCCCCGTGAGAATGATCATCCGGGCGTCTTCGGTAAGCGCGATGTCGTTGGGAATGAACTTCTCCCGCGCCATCATCCTTTCCACCACCGGATGTCTTCCCGCTGTGATCTCGAGCGAGAAATCGTCGGTGAGCACCGGGCGCACGTAGCTCTCCCTCGCCGCCACTTCGGCCAGTGATGCGAGCACATCGAGCTCGGCGACGATCTGGGCAACCGCCTGCAGGCGAGCCACCTGGTTTCCGACCCGCAACCGCAGTGCCTCAAACAGTTCTCGCTCTCTGTCTTCTACTCGCTCGGCCGCCGTCAGCACTCGCTCCTCGTATTCCTTGAGCGACGGAGTCACGTACCGTTCGGCTCCCGCTAGTGTCTGCCGCCGCTGGTAGTCGCTGGGCACGAGATGCAGGTAGCTGTTCGTCACTTCGATGAAGTAGCCGAAAACCTTGTTGTAGCCGACTTTGAGCGAGTTGATGCCTGTTCGGGCTCGTTCTTCGGCCTGAATCCTGGCAATCGCGTCCTTGCCCCCGTCGCGCAGCGCTCTCCATTCGTCCAGAGTGCTGTCGAACCCATCGCGCACGCTGGCCTCGTCGCCAATCGTGATTGGCGGTCTCTCGACGAGCGTTCGGATGATTTCGTCGCCGAGATCCTTGCAGTCATCCCACGTGCTGATGTGCGCAATAAACGCAGCGTCGTTTCCGGATGTTGTTGCGGCACGCGCTCGCCCAAGAGCTATTTCGACTGCAGGCAGGCGCGCGATTGAATCACCCAGGCCTCGCAGCTCGCGCGGAGAGGCACGACCGGCAGCTGCCTTTCCCGCCAGCCGTTCAATGTCGCGCACACCATCCAGAGCTTCCCGCATCGCGGCACGAATGAGACCGTCTCCGAGAGCGTCTACAGCACTGAGCCTCGTTTCTATATCAATGCGGTCAACGAGCGGAGCGAGAAGCCACTGCCGGAGCAGACGCGCGCCCATTGGCGTGAGCGTGCGATCGAGAACGCCGAGCAGTGTTCCCGAAGTCTCCCCGCCACGCATCGACTCGACCAGCTCGAGATTCCGCCGCGTCATCTCGTCGAGAGGCAGAATGCATCCCGGCCTCTCGACTTTTGGACGCGCGAGATGCGACATACCGGATGGCTGAAGCTCATTGAGGTAGCGGAGCAACGCCCCGGCGGCTCCAACAGCTGCACTATCTCCGCTCTCAATGCCGAATGCATCGAGTGAGCTCACGCGGAAGTGTTCAGCCAGCTGATCGCGACCCAGTTCGCTGTCGAATTCCCAGGCTTCGCGCTCGGTTACCATTGGGCCTTCCTCACCGACCGGTCCCTTCAGGACGTGGATGAGGCTCTCGCCACGCGAAAGAATCACTTCCCGCGGTGTGAATCGCGACAGCGCGGCTTCCAGGTCGCGGATTCCCACGCCCGTGAGCCTGAGCTCGCCCGTGGAAAGATCGGCGGCCGCAATGCCCACCGAATCGCCGTCCCGGTTGAGTGCACAGAGATAGTTGTTGCGCGTGCCGTCCAGCAGATCATCGGAGAACGCCGCACCAGGAGTGATGGTCTCCACCACTTCGCGCTTGACAATGCCTTTGGCGAATTTCGGATCTTCGGTTTGCTCGCAGATCGAGACCCGGAATCCATGCTGGACCAAACGCCGCAGATACTCGCCGGCAGCCTTTACTGGAACTCCAGCCAGCGGTACTTCGCTCGCGCCTCCGTTGTTCCTGGATGTCAGCGTGAGGCCGAGCGTTCTGGAGGCTACTTCTGCATCCTCGTAGAACATTTCGTAGAAATCACCCATCCGGAAGAACAGGATCGCGTCCTGATGACGCGACTTGATCTCCCGGTATTGCTGCATCAACGGTGTTGATGCGCCGCGGCTCACCGTTCGGGCGCTCTCACCACGAAGCCTTCCATGTGACTTGCCTTGATCTTCTTCAGCGCGTCTTCCGCTTCCTTCTCGGAAGCGTAGCGCCCGATTCTGACCCGGAATGGGGCTGTCGAACCGTCAACCCGCGCTGAATAGCCGCGCTTGGTCAGGGTTGCTGAGAGTTTGTCGGCATCGGGTTTATGGGTGTATGCAGCTACCTGGACCGAGTATTCGCTTCCCCGCGAGACAGCGGCCTTTGGCGCCTTGGCTGGATCGATTAGAGTCGGCTTGGAATCATTGGCTTCGGTTGGGGGTTTCGGACGTTGAGCCGGCACTACCGTTTTTGGTGTTGGCGAAGGGGTTACAACCGAGGGAGACGCGGTGGCGACGGCTGGCGATTTTTCCGTCGGAGCAACCACGACTGGTTTCGCGGGTGTCGATGTCGTGCCGGACGCGTTTGCGGACGTTGAACTCGCGCTGGACGTGTTCGGAGTTGAAGGCGCAGGCGTAGTAGAACCGTTTAC
>DATHGO010000285.1:0-2684 GCA_035317585.1 Gemmatimonadaceae bacterium
GACGCCCAACCAGAGCTATCTCTATTGCGCCGCTTACGGAAACGGAAGCTTCATCGTGCGCGGATTCGGTCCCGCGCCGTTTCAATTGAACGGTGGTCACGGCGAATCGAATGCAGCGGTGCACAAGGCCGCCGGGCAGGGCTCCCCGGTGACACAGGACATCGCGGTTTCGGTCAAGGGCGACAAGGTCTCGTGCGCAGTCAACGGGACCGTGGTCGGTACGTACAACAAGTCGGACGTCGTAGGCCCAGGCAAGCTCAAGTCAACCGATGGGATCTACGGAATCCGCTTCGCGCACAACACCGAGGGACTGGTTAGCGGTTTGACGGTGACGAAGCCCTAGCTCTTCTTCATCCACGCCGATAAACCGCGCCTGAGCTCAAACGCTTCGACACGGCGTCGAAGCGTTTAGCTTCAGAAAATGCCAGCCATAAAAATTTCCGCCCTGCCGGCGCGCCTGGTCAGGATGGTCGAGGACGTCCGCCGCAAGGAGGACCGCCTCGCTCTTCTGCTCAGCCTGGTGATTGGCGCGCTCGTCGGCCTTGTCGTCGTCGCATTCATTCTTCTCACTGGGCGTCTCTCGGCGCTCATGTACCCGGCGGGCGGAGCCGGCTGGCGGCGAATCCTTGTCCCCACACTCGGTTCTCTGCTGACCGGGTATCTCCTCTTCAAGTATTTCCCGCTCGCGCGCGGGAGCGGCATTCCACAGACTCGGGCGGCGCTTTTTATTCACGACGGCCGCATCTCGCTCCGGTCCGTGATGGGCAAGTTCGTCACCTGCGCCATTTCGCTCGCCACCGGAATTCCGCTCGGCCGCGAGGGACCCGCGGTCTACATGGGATCGGGACTCGCGTCCGTCATCGCCCAACGGCTGGGATTGAGCAGACTACAAGTTCGGGCGCTCATTCCCGTCGGCGGAGCCGCGGCGCTCGCCGCCGCATTCAACACTCCGATCGCGGCAGTGCTCTTCGCACTCGAAGAGATTGTCGGCGACCTGCACGCGCCCATTCTCGGCTCGGCCGTTCTCGCGTCCGCGACATCGTGGTTGGTCCTCCACCTTGTTCTCGGCGACAACCCGCTCTTCCACGTTCCGGGATATCATCTCGTCAGCCCCGCCGAGCTCGGCGCGTATGTCGTGCTTGGAATCGTCGGGGGACTCAGCTCGGTAGCATTCGTCAAGCTTCTGCTGTGGCTGCGCGCGCGATTCGCAAAACTTCCGCGCGCCTCGCTCTGGATTCAGCCCGTAGCCGGCGGCCTCACCGTCGGCATCTTCGGCTTCTTCGTGCCGCAGGTGCTCGGCGTCGGATACGATCAGGTCGAGAGAGTCCTCAATGGCGATGTAGTTCTCAAAGTCGTGATCATGCTGGCGGTGCTCAAGATCATCTGCACATCGGTCGCGTACGCATCGGGCAATGCCGGGGGAATATTCGGCCCGAGTCTGTTCATCGGGGCGATGGTGGGCGCATCGGTGGGAGCGGTGGCGCACCTGCTCTTCCCCGGATCGACGGCTGGACCAGGCGCGTATGCACTGGTCGGAATGGGAGCGGCGTTCGCGGGAATCATCAGGGCTCCCTTCACATCGGTTATCATGATCTTCGAGGTGACCCGCGACTACACGATCATAGTTCCACTGATGATTGCGAATCTCATCGCGTATTACATCTCGCAGAAGCTCCAGAAGGAACCGATCTACGAGGCACTCGCTCATCAGGATGGGCTGCATCTCCCCGCCCGCCCGTACGGTCCTCGGAAGGAAGTGCTTCGCGTTAACACCGCGATTCGCGAAGCGCCCCAATCTCTCAATCCGGAGATGGCAATCAGCGATGCCGCCGAGCGCGTGAAAGACAGCGTTCTCGAGTCGTGGCCCGTCGCCGACGATTTGGGCCTCGTCGGAATGGTGCGCACGCGTCACATCGCGGCCGCAATGGATCAGGGCCGACAGGAGATGACAGTTGCGCGCCTCATGCAGATAGCGCGCAGATCAGACGGCCAGAGGTTCGCGGACGTGCCCCATGTGCACAACGACCAGCCGCTGAGCCGCGCGTTCGCACGAATGAGAGACACCGGGCACAACGTTCTTCCTGTGGTGAGCCGGGCGAACCCGCGCATCATGCTCGGCGTCGTGACGTTCGCGGACATTCTGAAGGCTTACGGCGTCGAGAGCGCCGAACAGCTCGACTACAGGGAACATCCAGACCTATGAAAACCCCCGCGATTCAGGCAGCCCCGGTTCCGTCTGCCACACTGTCCGAGTTCATCGCAACGTTCGCAATCATCCTGGCCGCGATCGTGGGGTTGCTCCTGTTCGACACCGCTCTCGCCACCGTGGACGTCAGGCAGCGCAAGATATACGCGGCGCGCGAATTCGCCGCGGGCCAGGCGTTGATCACGAAGGGAGGCATCGAGCCGGGTATAGAACACCTCCGTGCCGCCTCGACGCTCGACGCCGACAATTCCACATACGGCGTTGGACTGGCCCAGGCAATTCTCGCCGATGACCGGCCGGCCGACGCCGAGCAGATGTTGTTGCCGCTGCTGGAACGAGATCCGAACGACGGAGCAGCGAACCTCGCGATGGCGCACGTGCTTGAAAAAGAAGGAAGGATCGAAGAAGCGAAGTCTTACTACCACCGCGCCATTTACGGCGTGTGGCCGCGCGGCGCGGACAAGAATCGCACGGTGGC